>JBIOJD010000309.1:0-5092 GCA_044450485.1 Polyangiales bacterium
GCGCCCACGATGCGGTCGAGCCGCTCGACCACCTCGCGCGCCCGCAGCGGGCGTGGATCAGCCGGCAGGCTCTTGGCGAGCTCACCCATCACCTGATCGAGCGTCATCTGGCCATGGCTGCGCCGGCGCAGCTCGACGTCGGCCATGAGCGCGAACGAGGCGCCCGCCCAGTACACCATCTTGAACGACATGTTGGCGAACATGTCGGCGCTGAGCTCGGACAAGTGGGCGGCGCCGCGCCCGAGCAACGAGCCCTCGTAGAGCCGCCGCCATGCATCTTGCTCGGCCTCCATGCCGGCGCGCACGCGCAACACTTCCTGGTAATACGTCGCCAAGCCCTCGGACAGCCACGCATCGTCCCGCTCGATGAACGGATGCAGCAAGTGACAGAACTCGTGCACCGCGACCCAATCGTGCAATAGCGGCTCGAGCTGCGCGTTCACGGGCAAGAGCAGCGCCATCGATGCACCGCCACCGCGATTGGTGGTCCCGAAACGAACCGCTTCTTTGGCCGGCGGTGTCGGGATGACGACGATCTGAGCTCCTTGGCGCGGAAACTGACCAGACGAGAGCGCCGCCGCGCGCGAAGCCTGCTCGAGCCAGGGCACGACGTTCGCTCGCGTGCTCGGAGGCAAGCCAGGGAGGATCGCGACATCGAGCGTGGCGCCGGGCGCTTTCACCTCTTCGAGCTCGAAGCGCCCGAACACCGCAAAGGCGTAGAAGGCGAGCGCGCTGTGGTCGAGCTCGTAGAGGTCGCCTTGGTGAGGCCAGGGCAGGCTCGCCTGCATGCCCGCGGGCAGCTCGAAGCGCGCAGTCAGCTTGCCGACGGCCTCCCAGCGTGTTGGCCGCCACAGCCACAGCGCGACGTTGGTGACGAGCGCGTCGCCGTGGCGCGACACGTCGAAGCCGCCGAAGCGGCTCGCCACGGCGCCGAGGTCTACCGTGTAGCTCACGCACGCGTCGTCAGACACGCCCGACAGATCGATGCGGTGATCGACGACGGGCAGCTCACGGGGGCCCTTGCTCGTGGTGACTTCCGCGTGCCGCATGTAGTCGCCGCCAAAGTGCACCCCGCTCACGAGATCGTCGGGCGCGGGGCCATGGAAGCACGCGCGGCCGTCGAGCGTGCTCAGCGCTTCGTCGATCCGAAACACGTAATCGATCGCGGTGGGGCTCGGCTGGGTCTGTGGCGGCGCCGCAGCCGCCGCGGGGCGCGAGCCTCGGGGCACAGAAGCGCAACCGCACACCGCGCACACCGCGGCCGCAAGCAAGAGCAGCGCACACGGGTGAGGGTCCCGCGCGCCGCCGCGATCAGGAGCGGGCACCGACGATCACCCCCCGATCGATCAAGTCGGCGAGCATCGTGCAGAGCCCATCGAGGAAGCGCTCGTCGACGTGCAACGAGCGCTGCTGCGCGACGTGCTGGATGGCCTCAGCCACGGTTTGCTCGCCAGCCGCGAAACGCTGCAGCAGGTCGTAGCCCACGGCATTGAGCCGCAAGGTGCGCGCCTTGCGCTCCTCGGGCCTGCGATGAACGCACACGTGATGCTCGGTGGGCTCGCCCCAGCTCTCGGGTGCGGGCTCGACGTGTACTGGGTAGCGCAACGCGAGCAGCCGGAGCGCGGGCGCGAGCACAGGTCGGGCTTCGAACGCGAACTCGGAGAGGCCCCGGGGGGTCTGATCCGGCAAGTCGGCCACCGTCCAGAGCGTGGCTTCGTAGGCGCACAGATCGGGCACGTGCGCGGGCACCTCGGGCAGGCTCGCAAGGAACAGCACCGCGCTTTCGGCAAAGCTGCCGGCGACCGCATGAAAGTAGCGCACGCGCGGCGGGTCGCTCGTGAGGAAGTGCTCGAACGCGCGGCCGAACGCCGGCTCGCCCGCGGCCGCGCGAGTCTTGGGAAAGGCCACGTTCAGCTCGCCGCGCAAGCGCTTGCGAATCGCCTCGCGGTAGATCCGCCAGATGCGCGCGTCGCCGAGCGGCGCGAGCTGTTCGGCGCTCGGCTCGGGCCCGAGACAGGCTTCGACCGCTGTGCGCTGCAGATCGATCAACGCCATGCGGTCGACCTCTGCTGCTGGTCCGCCGACTGAGTCGCGCGCTGGTAGATCGCGTCGAGCCGTTTGACTTCTGCGACCAGCTCGGCAAACGGCGGGAAGTTCTGATCGCGCTCGAGCAACACCGGCACCCTACCCACGCGGCGCAAGGTGTGGTCGAGCAGATCGTAGACCTCGTCGCGCACGGGCTCACCATGCGTGTCGATGATCAGCGAGTCGTCGCGCACGAAGTGACCGGCGATGTGGAGCTGCACCACGCGCGGAGCCGGCATGCGATCGATGTAGGCGCGCGGGTCGAAGCCGTGGTTCTTGCTGTTGACGAAGACGTTGTTGACGTCGAGCAACAGCTTCGCGTCCGCGCCCTCGAGCACCTCGAGCAGAAAATCGACCTCGGCCATCTCGGAGGGGCCCGCGCTCGTGTAGTAGCTGATGTTCTCGATCGCGACGTCGAGCTCGAGCCGGTCGCGCAGCTCGCGGATGCGCGCGATCGCCGTGCGCACGGCCTCGCGGCTGAAAGGCAACGGCAAGAGATCGTGGACCATCACCCCGTCGCTGCCCGAGAAGCACAGGTGCTCGCTGTGCCACGGCACGCCGAGCCCGTGCAGGAAGCTGCGGAGCGGCTCGACGTAGGCGTCCTCGGCAGGCTCGACCGCGCCAAAGCCCAAGGTCAGGCCGTGCGTGACTATCGGCCAACGCTCGGCAGCGCTCTCGAGCGCCTGGCGGAAGCGGCCCCCGCGCTGCACATAGTTCTCGGGATGAATCTCGAGCCAGCGGATCTCGGGGACGTCGCTCTCGAGGGTTCCGCGCGCCATGGCGTAGCGAAACCCGATGCCGATCCCCTCCACGCGCGCTTTGCTCAAGAGGTGCTCCTGCGACGGGGGTAGGCGTCTGCCGAGCCGCCCCCCTGAGCATGGCCCACGAGGCGGCTCTGAGCCACACAGGGCGCCGCGATCCCGCGCCGCAGCTTGGGCAGCCCCAAAAAACTCGACCAGCGCGTCACGCCCTTTTGTCGACGCGACGCGCTGGTCATCATCACGATGTCGGCCGCTTACCGCCGACAGACGGACTGGGCAGATGGGCTCAGCTGCACGAATTCTCGCCGCACGAACCCTCGCCGCCAGCAGCCGCGCCGCCGGCCGGCTTGGCCGCGTCGCCGGCCGGTGCCGCTGTCGCGTCACCCGCGGGCGCAGCCGCCGCACCCTCGCCGCCGCTCGTCGGGGCCGCAGCGCCCTCTTCGGCAGCCGGGGGCTCCGACGATCCACCGCAACCGACGCCAAACGAAGCGATCCCCGCAGCGGCGGCCATGACAAGCAGCTTGTTCTTCAATCCGGTATTCATGTCTTGTTCTCCTCCAGAGCAGTCGTTCTCGAACGTGCGCAAACGAAGCTATCGAACCGAAAGTCGACGTTTGGCACTGGTTCCGCTCAAGTCGGTCTGCATGTTGCCGTCCATCAGCGGAGAGCCCAATCCACAGCAGGGCGGTACTCTGCCACAGCTTTGTCCGGAATGGGAGATGGGGTTTTTCAGGCGGTTTGGTCCGGGCGAGCACGCGCATTTCCCGGCCCCAAGGCGCGATTTTTCTAATCGTGCTGTCGGCTGGGCGGCGGCAATGCCGCAAAATCCGGCATTCCCGATTCGAGCGTTCGGACTTAGACTGCTGCGCGGAGCTCAGTCGGTCCCCAAGCTTGGTATGGCGTATTGTGCCGCGATAGCCCGCGAGGTTCGGGCCAAGAAGCCTCTGCTCGTGCTCGCGCTGGCGGTCGCGCTCGGTGGCTGCTCGCTGTTCGACAACCTCGATCGCCTGCACGCGAAGGATGCAGGCTCGGGCTCGCGAAGCAAAGCCGACGCGCACGTGGGCGATGCGAGCAACGGCACGGGCGATGCGAGCAACGCGGTCGATGCGAGCAACACGAGCGGGACCACGCCGCTCGGCTGCGAAAGCGCGCGAACGCTGTGCGTGCGCTTGCAGCACTTCACGCCTCACATCAACGAGCTGGTAGGCCTCGACCTGGTCACCAAGGACAGCATCTTGCGCGCCCGCGTGCTGCTCGACCCACTCGCGCCGAACGGAGGCGCCGATGCGGACATCGTGCTGCCGCTGGCCATCCCAGAGTCGGAAGTGCCTGCGGCCGGTGAGCCGCACCCGCTGCACCTCGAGATCTTCGGCGATCACAATCACGACGGGCAATACACGCCCGACGGCTCGGACCACGACTGGAAGGTCGACCTGCCGGCGAACGGGAAGCTCGTGTTTCCGCACAACTCCGAGTTCGTGCGCCTGCTGCCTCGACCCGCGAGCATCGGCGGCGACTTCCACATGCACCTGCACGGCATGAGCGTGCACCTCGGCAAGGTGCTCGAGGTGATCGTGATCGAGAACGACACTGGCCGCACGGTGGGTCTGTACCGGCTGCAATCCATCCCGGGCGACAGCTTCGACATCACGATCCCGGGCATCATCGACGTGGGCGGCGTGGTGTACCGCATCGAGTTCTATGCAGATGCGAACGGCAACTTCCAATACGACGGGCTGCCGACCGACCACACCTGGGTCCGCTTCAGCGAGTCGAACGACCAGGGCGTCGACGTAGACTTCACGCACGGCACGGACTTCAAAGAGCTGACCTACGAGTTCACGTTCAGTCCTTGATTTATCGGGGAGTCACGCGACTCCCCGCCCGTTGAGCAAAGCTCAACGGGACCCACCCCACGCGGAGTGGGAGCTTCGCTCCCCTCTGTCGGCGGAGCCGACATTCACCCCTCAGCGCGAGCGCAGCGAGCCTCTCGAAAAGGGTGGGCACATGCGAGCGATTTGACCCGAGGGGTGAGCTGAGCATCACTGCACATCGAGCGGACGGATGTTCTTCTCGCGTCAACGTCGTTGGGACCTCGATCTCGCGCTGGGCGTGATGTTGGCGCTGTCGGCGTGCTCCGCGCAGCGACCCGCGTCGGCAATGGCGCTAGGAACGGGAGGGGCGTTCGGGTCGGGGAGCGGCGCGGGGGCTGGTGGAGGTGGCGCTCCTGCGGTTGGCCCTGGCCC
>JBIOJD010000310.1:0-5057 GCA_044450485.1 Polyangiales bacterium
GAGACTATGGCAGAGGAGCGGAAAAGTGAAGACCGGCTGGTGTGACGCCGCGATGCAGAAGCCGCCATCCCTGCGTGCCATGGCGGCGCAACCAACTCGTCACGCGCGCGACCCGGCCAGTGCATTGGACGGAAGGCCGTTCGGATCGTCCAGCGGCCTTTACACCGCTCGCGGCGAGCCCGCGGTTTGCCGCGCTCGTCACAAAGGCACGGCTCTTGCGTCCTTCTGGAGGCAGAGGAGCTCCCTAAGTGCTCATGCTCAGCCTGGAATCGGAGATCGAATCGCTCAGACCCGCGCTGCTCAAGGCCGCTCGGCGCCTCGTGCTCAGCCACGACGCCGAGGACTTGGTCCAGGAAGCGGTGGCCCGCGCGCTCGAGCGGCGCAGCGTGCTGCGAGCCGACACCAATCTGCGCGCGTGGATGAAGCCGGTGATGCGGAACCTGGCGATCGACGAAGGCCGGCGAATGCGCAGGCTGCGCCCGCTCGAAGACGTCGCCGCGACGGGCGGTGCGCCCGAGGAGCACGTGCCCTGCTGGGCCGCGTTCGACCGCAGCCACATCGAGCGCGCGCTCGATGGCTGCTCGCCCGAGCTCAAAACGACGTTCGAGCTGCACTACTGGCAGGCGCTGTCGCTCGACGCGATCGCGCACAAGCTGGGCGTTGCGCGGGCGACCGTCGGCACACGGCTGTACCGTGCGCGAGCGCAAATCAGGCGAGAGCTCGAGCGCAGCAGCGCAGTGGTCGAGGCCTGACTCTCCCGCACCGTTTGCCACAGCCCGCGACAGCGGGTCAGCGCCAGGTCAGCTCGTGCAGGCGCATCTTCGTAGAGAGGCCCTTGAGCGCGTGCACGCCGCGGTCTCGTAGGCAGCCGTGAAGCGCAGTCTCGGGCGCCAACCGTTGCACATCGTCGGTGACCAAGATGCGCTCGGCATCCGCCGCAGCGCAGACGCGCACGGTCACGTTCACGCAAGACCCGAACAGCCGGTCTTCTTCAGGCAGGGGCGCGCCGACGTGAAGCCCGATCCGCACGCGCAAGACGGGCCCGGCGTTCCGCGCATTGTGCGCTCGAAAGGCGTGCTGGATCGCGGTCGCGCACTCGAGCGCCCGGCGCACCGAACGAAAGGCGGCGAGAATCCCGTCGCCGGTGTGCGTCACCTCGGTCCCGCCGTGCAGTTGCAGACATGCGCGCAGCAACCGATTGTGCACGCGCATCAAGCTGAGCGCGCGGGTGTCCCCGAGCCGCTCGACGATCGAGGTGAAGCCTTCGAGGTCGGTGCACAACAAGACCCGCGACTGCTCGTCCGGAAGCTCACGCAGAAGGCTCGGGGACAAACGCGTCGTGCTGCCGCTCTCGCGCGTCCTCGCGTCGCTCTCGACGGCGATCGCTCGTGCTGTGGAAGTCATGACCCGAGCAGAGAGCAACGCACGTGCCAGCGCAGGGTGCCCGTGCTGCACCCAGTTTGTCCGGCAGCAGACGCCAGACCCTGTCACCGCCGCTAGACAGCCCGCGTTTGGGTTGTCTGCTGCAGACGACAGATCAGCTCAGCGCTCGAGCAGGCCCGAGCTCTCGGCGAGCCGTCGCAGGCGTGCACGAAGCACCTGGAAGCGCTTGCGCAAGCGCGCCGCTCGGACCTCCGGGTCACGGTCCGCAGTTGCACCTTCGAACATGACCTCGGCGAGCTCGCGCCAGCTCAGGCCGCGATCGACGCGCAGCACCAGCAGCGCTTGGTCGTCCGGCCGCAGCGATTCACGCAAGCGCTGGAAACGGTCCTTGACCGCCGTTCGCCGGTACGCGGCGGTCGTCGTGCGGTGCCGGAAGACCACGTTGGACAGCGGCGACGCGTCGGTCACACGCGACGCGTGGTGCTTGCGCTCGCGCCGGCGGTAGCGCTGAGCTTCGCTGCGCGCGAGCTTGTACGCCCAGGTCCGCATGCTGCACGCCCACCTGAACTCGGGCAGCGTCTGCCAGAACACCTCGGAGAACTGCGCGAAGACCTCCCTGGCGGCATCTTCATCGCGCAGTTGGCTGCGCAGAAACCCGAACACCTCGGCCCCGTAGTGGCCAATGGCCAGGGTTGCTGCGCGCTCGTAGCGCTGAGCTTCGAACGCGGCGTGGATTCGCGTTTCGATTGCGTTGCGGTCTTGGGACATGACTAACCTTCACCGGCTCGTTCTCGCCACATGCAGCTATCGTGCCTTCAGCCAAGCAGCTGTGACCCAGATCACAGCAAGCGGCGGAGCCGCGCGCACCGGCTGGTCCACTGCCCTCGACCAGGAACGCCAGCGAGTCCAGTGCGCTGGACAGTCGAGGAGCCAAACCCCTCGCGGCATCGAGCGCCGAGCAGCGGCACGGCACTTGCGTATGAGCGGCCGTCGCCAACCGCTCGCGAGCACATTTCTCCTCAGCCATGACCTCGACCACCACCCACTCCGAAGCAGTGTCTCCCTGGCTGCGCGAAGTCGCGCGCGTGCCGAGCGCTCCCGAAGCCGCCGGCCTCGAGCGCGGCGCGCAGCTGCTCGGCGGGCGCTTCGTGGTCGGCCGCGTGCTCGGCAGCGGCGGCATGGGGGTCGTCTACGACGCGTGGGATCGGCGAGCGCGCAGGCACGTGGCCCTCAAGACCCTGTCGCGCACCGGACCCGCCTTGCTCTACCGCTTCAAGCTCGAGTTCCGATTGTTGGCCGACGTGGTGCACCCGAACCTGGTTCGCATGCACCTCTTGTTCGAGGATCGCGGCCGCCTGTGCATGGTGATGGAGCTGCTGAGGGGGCGCACACTCGGGGAAATCATCGCCGACCGGCCGTCTGTCGGGGCGCTGCGCGAGCTGTTCGCCCAAATCGCGGAAGGTGTGTCGGCGATTCACGCCGCGGGCTGCCTCCATCGCGACCTCAAGCCCGACAACATCGTCGTGACGCGCGACGGTCGCGTCGTGATCACCGACTACGGGTTGGCCTGTGCCGAGGCGCTGGGCGCGCCTGGGCAGACCATCTTCGACGGTCAAGGGCTCGGAACGCCGGGCTACAGCGCGCCCGAGCAGTCCGCAGGTCGAACGGCGACGCGCGCGAGCGATTGGTACGCGTTCGGAGTCATTCTGCACGAGGCCCTCGCTGCCATGCGCACTGCACCCTCGAGCGAGGTCCGACCCACCCCCCACGCGCCGGAGTCGTCGCAGCTTCGATTGCGCAGGCCCGCTCAGCACGATCTCGAGGACTTGTGCGCACGTCTGCTCGACTACGAGCCGGAGCGCCGGCCGTCGGAAGCCGCGGTCCGCGCGGTGCTCCGAACGGCATCCCGAGCTCACCCGCGCGCTACCAAGGTGCGCGGCCAACTGGCGATTGCCGGGCCTGCCTCGACGGACGCGCTGCGCCAGCTTCGCAAAGCGTATCTGTGCACCGACGAAGACCGGGTCTCGATCGCGTGGCTGATCGGTCCTTCGGGCTGCGGCAAGACGTCCGTCGCCACGCGCTTCCTCGCTGATTTGCGCGACAGAGAAGACGCGATCGTGCTGGCCGGGCGCTGCGATCCGCGGGAGTTTCTGCCGTTTCGAGGCCTCGACGCGCTGGTTGACTCCCTGAGCCGGCACCTGCGGACGATGACCGTCGAACGCGCCCGCACCTTCTTGCCTCCTGGGCTCGACGCACTGTGCGAGCTCTTCCCCGCGCTCGGGCGCATCAACGGCCTGTACGACGTGCGCGAGCACGCGCGCCAACCGCTCAGTCCACGCGTCACGCGGGCACGCGCCGCCGCCGCCCTGAAAGCTCTGCTCGCGCGCCTCGCAGCGCACCGCCCGCTCGTGCTCTACGTGGAGGACGCTCACCACGGCGACCTCGAGAGCGGGCGCCTGCTCGCGCAGGTGTTGGGGCCGCCTGCGCCGCCACCTCTGTTGGTCGTGGCATGCGCGCTGCCGCCGAGCGGGCATGCGGGCGCAACGACGGAGCGCGGATTCATGACCGCGCTCGCGACCGTCCCGGGCGCGTTGCAGCACACGATAGACCTGCCCATGCACCCGCTTTCGAAGGGCGAGCGCGGCATCGAGAAGACGGTGCTGTCGACGCCGCCGTCTCGTCCGATCACGGAGATCCCACCGGTCTTCGACGTCTCCTTGCGAGGGAGGCGGGGCGCGTGAGGATCAGCTGTCTCAGCCACGTAGCCGCGGTGCACCGCGCTCGAGCGCGTAAAACAGCAGCAACCCGAGCTCCCAGAAGAGCGCGACCAGCAACCACGTGTCGACGCCGAGCAGCTGACCGAGCGTGACCGGGCCCAGATGCAGCGGGTTGGCGAGCAGTGGCACGAGCTTCGGATACGCGATGCCGTAGAGCAGCGCGCCCGCGCCGAGGCCGAGGCTCCCAGCCACCAGGTAGTCTAGGCGACCCTCGCCTGCACCAGCCGCAACCGTGCCCGGACAAAAGCCCGCGGTCGCCATGCCCACGCCGAACACCAACCCTCCCACGAGGTTGCCGACCAGATAGGTCTCGGCAACGGGCATGGGCACGGCCAAGCCCAGCGCAGAGCAGGCTTGGATGCCGAGCGCGGACACCATCAGCGCGCTCAGCAGGAACTTCAGCACCGTGAGATCGCGGAACAAGAACACGTTGACCACGGTCTCGTAGCGCCCGAGGCGGCCCTTGTGCAGCACCCAACCGAAGCAACATCCGAGCAGCAATGGCGCGAGCGTTTGCATGCGTCAGCTCCGAGCACGCCGCCGGTACAAGAAGCGGGCGGTGGGAATGCCGCTGCCGAACATCGCGGCCATGAACACGAACGCACCGGGTGCGAGCACGCCGCCGCCCGAGACGGCGAGGCTCGCAGTGCAGCCGCCGGCAATGCCTGCAGCGAGCTCGATCAGCGCGGTGCCCACGAACACGATCAGCCAGCGCTTGGCCACGCTCGGACCGAAGACCTCGGCCCACTGCGAGTCGGGCATGAGCCGCACGCGAAACTGGCCCGACGCGAGCGCGGACGCGAACGCGCCGAGCAACGTGCCGCAAGCGAGCAGGATCTCCCACGTGATGCCCGGCGGCACCACGTACCTGAAGTACATCCCCGACACCCCGAGCGC
>JBIOJD010000311.1:0-5040 GCA_044450485.1 Polyangiales bacterium
GCCGGCAACATCGACCCGCTGATCGGCCGGACCCTGGAGCTCGAGCGCACGATGCAGGTGCTGTGCCGGCGCCGCAAGAACAACCCGATCTACGTAGGCGAGTCCGGCGTGGGCAAGACCGCCATCGCAGAAGGCCTGGCGCTCGCGATCCACGAGGGCCGCATCCCCGAGGTGCTGAAGGATGCGCGCATCTACTCGCTCGACATGGGCGCCCTGCTTGCAGGCACGAAGTTTCGCGGCCAGTTCGAGGAGCGCCTCAAGGGCGTGATCAAGCGTCTCGAGGAGCAAAAAGACGCGATTCTGTTCATCGACGAGATCCACACCATCGTCGGCGCAGGCGCGACCAGCGGCGGTTCGATGGACGCGAGCAACATCCTCAAGCCCGCACTGGCATCGGGCAAGCTGCGCTGCATCGGCTCGACCACGTATCAAGAGTACAAGCACATCGAGCGCGATCGCGCTCTGGCGCGCCGCTTCCAGAAGATCGAGGTCGGTGAGCCGAGCCTCGACGAGGCGATCGCGATCCTGAAGGGCCTGAAGCCCAAGTACGAAGAGCACCACGGGGTCGCCTACGACGACGCTGCGGTCGAAGCCGCGGCGACCCTGGCTCAGAAGCACATCAACGAACGGTTTCTGCCCGACAAAGCGATCGACGTGCTCGACGAGACCGGCGCGCTCGATCGACTGCGGCCCGAGGCCGAGCGCGTGCACCGCGTCACCACGTCGGACGTGGAGCGCGTGGTCAGCAAGATGGCGCGCATTCCGGAAAAATCCGTGTCGTCGTCCGACCGCGACCGCCTGCTCAATCTCGAGCGAGATCTCGGGCAAGTCATCTTCGGCCAAGAGGCCGCCATCGCGAAGCTCGTGAGCGCGATTCGCCTTTCGCGCTCCGGACTGCGCACGCCCGACAAGCCCATCGGCTCGTTCTTGTTCGCCGGGCCGACCGGCGTCGGTAAGACCGAGCTCGCCCGCCAGCTCGCCAAAGTGCTCGGCATCGAGCTCCTGCGTTACGACATGAGCGAGTACTCCGAGCGCCACACAGTGTCGCGCTTGATCGGCGCGCCGCCCGGCTACGTGGGCTTCGACCAGGGCGGGTTGCTCACCGACGCCGTGCGCAAGCACCCGCACTCGGTCGTGGTGCTCGACGAGATCGAAAAAGCCCACCCCGAGCTGTTCAACATTCTGTTGCAGGTGATGGACCACGCGACCCTGACCGACAACAACGGTCGCAAAGCCGACTTCCGCAACACCATCGTGATCATGACGACCAACGCCGGTGCGCACGAGATGTCGCGCGGCAGCATCGGCTTCGGCGAAGGCAGAGGCGGCGTGAGCGGCCGCGAGCCCGACGAGAGCAAGGCCAAAGGGGCCATCGAGCGCACCTTCTCACCCGAGTTCCGCAACCGGCTCGACGCCTGGATTCTCTTCGGCGGGCTCTCGCGCGAGGTCATCCTCAAGGTGGTGGACAAGGAGCTCGCGCTGCTGCGTGCACAGCTCGCGGACAAGCGCGTCAACCTCGAGATCAGCGATGCTGCCCGCGGTTGGCTCGCCGAGCACGGCTACGACCCGACCTTCGGCGCGCGCCCGATGGGGCGGCTGGTCGAAGAACGGATCAAGCGTCCGCTCGCCGAAGCACTGCTGTTCGGCGAGCTTGCGGGCGGAGGCACGGCGCACGTGGACCTGAGCGGCGACGGCATCACCCTGCGCTACACGGCCGCGTCAGCGACGTGAGCCCTTCGAGCCGACGCGTCAGCTTTGGCTGGGGCTCGGGCCCCGCGGAGCACTGCATTCTGGTCCATGGTGGCGCCGGCGCGCGCCTGCCCGGCGAGCTCGAGCCCGAGGTGGCTGGCTGCGCGAAGGCCGCCGAGATCGGCGCAGCGGTGCTGCGTGCAGGAGGCTCCGCGCTCGACGCCGTGCAGCGCGCGGTCGAATGCCTCGAGGACGACCCACGCTTCAACGCGGGCACGGGAGGCGCGCTCACCGAGCAGGGGACGCTCGAGCTCGATGCCTCCATCATGGACGGAGCGTTGCTGCGCGCAGGCGCAGTCTGCTGTCTGTCGCCCCATCGCCATCCGATCGCGGTCGCTCGCGCCGCGCTCGAGGATGGTCGTCATGTCCTCTATGCAGGGGCCGGTGCTGACGCCTTCGCGCGCAGCGCGGGGCTCAGCCCAGAGGACCCGCAGCGCATGATCTCTGCTACTGCGCGCGAGCGCTTGCAACGGGCTCTGGCCGCGCCTGGCCGCGCCGCGGGCGGCGGCAACACGGTGGGCGCCGTCGCCCGCGACAGGCACGGGCATCTCGCCGCCGCCACCAGCACCGGCGGCATCACCGGAAAACGAACGGGACGCGTCGGCGACTCGCCGCTGATCGGCGCCGGCACATACGCGGATGACGCGCGCGGTGCGGCGTCCGCCACCGGCCAGGGCGAGGGCATCATCCGCGTGGTGCTGTGCGCGAGCGCCGTCGCGCTCCTCGGAACAGGCTCGCTACCCGAGCAGGCAGCTCGCAGCGCCGTCGAGATGCTCTCCGAGCGGGCTGGCTGCGAAGGCGGCATCATCCTGATCGCGGCCGACGGAAGCCTCGGTCTGGCTCGCTCCAGCGCGGCCATGCCGTTTGCCAGCGCTTCGAGCCGCGGCCAGCAGCAGGGCGGGTAGGACATTTCCGCATGCCGGACCCGGCCTGGTGGCTTCCGGCGAAGGGACGCTGGACGCACTCTGCCGTTTGGCCTACACCCTGAAGCTTGTCTTGCGACCAGGGGATGGTACTCGTGGGCTCTGCTGCAACCGAACCGACGACTCAGGCCGGCCAGATTCGCATTCGTAGCTTGGGGTTGGGCTTGGCGCTGTGCCTTGCCGTCGCCGGCTGTGGCCTGCAGAGCAGCCCCAAGTTCAAAGGGCCGAGCTCCGAGGGCCAGGGCTCTTTCACCGCGCCTTCGGACTTCGTGCACCACGACCTGCCCGGAGTTCTGACCGACGTGATCATCACGCCAGCGCCGCCCGATGCAGGGCAGAAGTGCGGCAATGGGGTGCTCGACGACGGCGAGACCTGTGATCCGGGGCTCGACCCGTGCTGCAACGACACCTGCGACGGCGTCCGCAAGAAAGGCGTGGTCTGCCGCGCCGTCGAAGGCGCTTGCGACGCGGCCGAGACCTGCGACGGAAAAAACGCGGCATGCCCCGACGATGCGGTCGCGACCAAGAGCACCGAATGCCGACCGTCGGCCGGCGACTGCGACGTGGCCGAGAGCTGCGACGGCGCGCACAAGCAGTGCCCGCTCGATGCTTTCAAGGCCGCGGACACGGTTTGTCGTGATGCGAGCGGCGATTGCGACGTCGCCGAGCGCTGCACCGGCGCCAGCTCGACGTGCCCGAGTGACGATGTGGCACCGAAAACCGTGCAGTGTGGGTCGGCTGGATCCGAGCTTTGCGACGCCGACGACTACTGCGACGGCATCGAGAAGAGCTGCCCCGACCTCGTGCAGCCCATGGACACGGCGTGCGGCGGCGCCCCACTCACAGCCTGCGATGCTCAAGACCTGTGCGATGGCGTGAGCAAGACGTGTCAGGTGAAGTTCGCGAGCACGTCGACGGCTTGTGGCTCAGGCTCGAGCACCGAGTGCGACCATCCGGACACCTGCGACGGCGCAGGCAGCTGCTTGCCCAACTACGCGGCGACGGGGACCAACTGCGGCGTCACGACGGCCTGCAGCAACCAGGACACCTGTGACGGGACGGGAACCTGCGTCGATAGCGGCCTGAAGCCACCGTCCACTCCCTGCGGCGATGCCTCTTCGGGGGTCTGCGATGACCCTGACACGTGCGACTCGAGCGGGGTGTGCCAGCCGAACCACAAGCCGTCGTCGCAAACCTGCACCTCGGGCCCGACCGGCGTTTGCTACAAGCAGGACTTCTGCGGCGGCGGGGTGTGCGTGGACGCGGGTGCACAACCGTCGGGCCTCGCGTGCGGCGGCAGCGGCAACCAATGCAACAGTCCCGACAGCTGTGACGGCAACGGAACCTGCGCGCATGTCCCGGTCGGCAACGGCGCGCCGTGCGGCAAGCAGGGCGACTGCGACGTCGGAGATACGTGTACAGCCGGCGCCTGCACCGACAACGGTCACAAGAACCGTGGGGCGGCGTGCGGCGACAAAGTGACGAACACGGCTTGCGACAAGCCCGACAGCTGCGACGGCTCGGGCGTTTGCTCGACGAACTTCCAGTCAGCGTCCACGCCGTGTGGCGATCAAGGAGTCGACTGTCACGTCGATGATCACTGCAGCGACTTCACGGGCGTGTGCGTGGACCAGGGTGTCCGTCCCGCGAGCACGGCCTGCGGCAACCAAACAGCCCAAGACCCCGACTGCGACAGCGCCGACACCTGCGACGCCTCGGGCAACTGCCAGAACAACAACAAGCCGAACAAGACCCCGTGCACGGACACAGATGGCTCCACGCGGGATTGCTACGCGGCGCAATGCGCCGGCACGGGAACCTGCGACCAACACCACGCGTTGGAGCTCCCCGCCACGCTGTGCCGCGCCGCGGGTGGTGCCTGCGACGTGGCCGAGACCTGTGATGGTGTGAGCGCCAATTGCCCGGCGGATGCCAAGAGCACCGCTGTGTGTCGCCCTTCGCAGGGCGTGTGCGACGTCGTAGAGTCTTGCAACGGGGTTAGCAACACCTGCCCCGCCGACGCCAAGAGCACTGCCGTGTGCCGCGCCGCGGCCGGCGCGTGCGACCTGGCCGAGTCCTGCAACGGGGTCAGCAACACCTGCCCCGCAGACGCCAAGAGCACTGCTGTTTGCCGCGCCGCAGCCGGCGCGTGTGACCTGGCCGAGTCCTGCAACGGGGTCAACAACACGTGTCCCGCAGACGCCAAGAGCACCGCCGTCTGCCGCGCCTCGGCCGGCGCGTGCGACCTGGCTGATTCTTGCGACGGTACCAACAACGCCTGTCCCGCCGACGCAAAGAGCACGGCCGTTTGCCGCGCCTCGGCCGGCGCCTGCGACCTGGCTGATTCTTGCGACGGCACCAACAACGC
>JBIOJD010000312.1:0-5016 GCA_044450485.1 Polyangiales bacterium
CCGAGCGCGCAGAATTGCCCCGTCGCGCAGCCCGTGCCGCATTCACCACAATGCAACGGGTCGCTGCGCGTATCGGAGCACGTGTCGCCGCAAGCTGTGAGCCCGACGCCGCAACCCGTCTTCACCATCGGATCGGGAAACGACAGTCCGCCATCCGGCAAGAACGGAGTGCCCGCGCCACCTCTGCCCGTGGTCGGCGGTGCGTTGCCCCCGTCACCCGCATCGCGACCAGGGCCTGCGTCCTTTGCGCCGCCCGCGTCGCGATGCGAGCCAGCGTCCGTGCCCGCGTCTTCCGGAAGCGGCGTGGTCGTGCACTTGGCCGCATTGCACTCGAAGCCACCGCAACTGTGACCGCATGCACCGCAATGCTCGGAGTCGCTCTTCGGGTCCACGCAGCGCCCGTCGCAGATCACGAAACCCGGCTTGCACTCGGCCCCGACGATCGGGCTCCCGCACGCTGCGAGCCAAACAGGCGCCGCAAGAAGCGCGACCATCCACGAACCTTTCACGGCTTGCCTCCTGGCGAAGGAGCGGCCGGCGCCGCACGCGAAGCCGCGCTGCGGGCGTCGAGCGCGGGTGCGGGCACGGGCGCGGCCTGGGGCGCCGGCCCGACTTCTTGCGGGGCCACACCGGTCGCCGCGGGCTGTTGCACTGCGACCTCACGACGCGCGAGCACCACGAATTCGACGCGCCGGTTGCGCGCGTAAGCCTTCTCTTCTTGGCGCATGTCGCGCGGGTGAGTCGAGCCGTAACCGACTGCTTCGATCGTGTCGGCCGGAATGCCCAGCTTGACCAGCGCGCCGACCACGTGCTGAGCGCGCTCTTCGCTCAGTTTCTGGTTGTACTCCTCCTTGCCGCGCTGATCGGCGTGTCCCTCGATGCGGATCTTCATCCACTCCGGGTGTTGCCCGTACAGGTGCATGATCGCCGCGAGCACGGGTCGGGCTCCGCTCTTGATCCGCGAGCGCTCGAAGTCGAACAGCACCTCTTCCTCGAGCACGATGCGGTCGTTGCGGAATTCGATCAGCCCTTCGTCCGGGCAGCCGTCGTAGTCCTTGTTGCCGTTGACCACCTCGGCTTCGTTCGGGCACTGATCGTCTTTGTCTGCGAACCCGTCCTTGTCGTTGTCCGGGTCGGGGCAACCGTCCTCGTCTTCGAAACCGTCCTTGTCCTCGGCCTCGTTCGGGCAGCGATCGCGCGCGTCCGGGATTCCGTCGCCGTCGTTGTCCGGATCCGGGCAGCCGTCTTCGTCCTTGAAGCCGTCGCGATCCTCGGGCGAGTCCGGGCATGCGTCGTCGGCGTCCGGCACACCGTCTGCGTCGCGATCCGGGCTCTCGTGCACGACCTCGACCGGCTTGGCCGGAGGCGGCGCCGGATGAGTGTCGAGCACGGCCAGCTCGGCACCGAACAAGAACAGACGCGCGTCTTCGCTCGAAAGCGCATTGCTGCCTTGCACCACCTGCACGTAGCGAACGACCGGCGCGAGCGCGAAGCTGCCGACCGGAAAGCCCCAACCGATGCCGCCTTCGACCCCGGGGCGCGTCAGCTTGCCGGTGAGCACGCCGCCGCCACCTGCTTCGACAAACAGCCCAACCGCCGAGCGCGGCTCGCTCGCCTTGGCCAAGGGCCGCAGCCGCAGCATCGCGGAGAGCGTCTCGAAGGTACCGGCGCCCGGGTTCACGCGTCCCGGATCGGCCGGCGGGTCGCCGTTCGCGAGCAAGCCTCCGCGCAGCCGCGCACCCACGAGCAACCATGGAAGCGCGCGGTAGTAACCCGCCACCGACGCGGCGCCGCCCGCGCCGAACAGCTTCGACTGCGGCGCGCTGAGCGGCATCGAGCCCGTGCCCTCGAGAGCGAGCACAGCCTGCGCCCGGGCGTCGCTCGCGATCGCGGCAAGAGCCACGAGCAGAGCCGCAAAGCCAAGCGCCTTGAGGGAATTCATCGACCGTGCGAGAGGGCGCGTGAAGGATGAAGCGCCGCTCGCAGCTCCATTGTTTCACCGATGCAGCGCGCACAGCAAGCACGAGCGGGACGCTCGTTCCTTTCGCTACACGTCGAGGTCTTCTGCCTCAGCTTTGGCCGCGGACTCCATGATGAACTGATAGCGGGCCGCGGGATCCTTGCCCATTAGCTCGTTCATCACGCGATCGGCCGCAAGCTCGTCGTTGATCATCACGCGCAGCGCGCGCCGCCGCCGCGGATCGAGTGTGGTCTGTTTCAGCTCATCCGCCGACATTTCGCCGAGACCTTTGAAGCGGCTGATGTCGGGCTTGACGTTCTTCGGGAGCGCGGCGAGGACCCGCTCTTTTTCTGCGTCGTCGAGCGCCCAATGCGTCTGCTTGCCAGCATCGATGCGGTAGAGGGGCGGCAGGCACACGTAGACGTGGCCAGTCCGCAACAGCTCGGGCAAGTGCCGGTAGAAGAAGGTGAGCAGCAGCGTCGTGATGTGGTTGCCGTCGGTGTCGGCATCCATCAGCAGGAAGACTTTGTCATAGCGCAACTTGGCTACGTCGAAGTCCTTGCCCACCCCGCAACCGAGCCCCGAGATGATGTTCTGCAGCTCTTTGTTCTCGAGCACTGCGGCAACCGTGGCGCGCTCGGCGTTCAGCACCTTGCCGCGCAAGGGCAGGATCGCTTGCGTGCGTCGATCGCGGCCCTGCTTGGCGTTGCCGCCCGCGCTGTCGCCTTCGACCAGAAACAGCTCGCACTCGCCGGGGTCGGTGCTCGAACAGTCCGCGAGCTTCCCCGGAAGATTCAGGCGGTGGCTGACCGCGGTCTTGCGCAAGACCTGCTGGCCCGCAGCGCGGCTCGCTTCGCGTGCACGCGCGGCGGTGATGATGCGCGCCACGATCGCGTCGGCAGAAGACGCGTTGTTGAGCAGCCATTGCTCTAGATCGACGCGTACCGTCGACTCGACGATCGAGCTCACCTCCGGATTGTTCAGGCGGTCCTTGGTCTGGCCCTGGAACTGCGGCTCGGGCACGAACACGCTGACGATCCCGAACAGCCCTTCGCGGATGTCCTCGGCGGCGAGGGTCACGCCCTTGGGATTGATCTGCTTTTGGGCCATGTAGCCGCGGATCGCCTTGCCGAGCGCCGCCTTGAAGCCCAGCTCGTGCGTGCCGCCGCTGCCCGTCGGAATGCCATTGGCGTACGAGCGGATCAGCTCGTCGGTCGACTCAGTCCATTGCAGCGCGACCTCGATGCGCACGTTCTCGCTCTCGCGCTCGAACGCAAAGACCTGCGGGTGCACCGCGCGCTTGCCCTTGGCCGCAACCAGCTTGCCGAGGTACTCGCCGATGCCCCCGGGATGGTGCAGCTCCTCGCGCTTGCCGTCCTCACCCACGGCCAGCGTGATCTTCAGGCCACGGTGCAAGTAGCTGGTGGCTTCGAGCCGCTCTCGCACGAGCTCGAGATCGAAGCGCTGCTTGCCAAACACGTCGGTGTCGGGTCGAAAGTGAATGCCGGTGCCGCTCCCGCGCGCGGGCCCGATCTTCTTGAGCCGATCCTTGGGCGCGCCCCGAGAGTACGTCTGCTGGTACTCGAAGCCTTCTCGACGCACGGTCGCGCTGAGCTCACTCGACAGCGCGTTCACGACCGAGGAACCGACGCCGTGCAAGCCGCCCGAGACCTTGTAGCTGCCCCCGTCGAATTTGCCGCCGGCGTGCAACGTGCAAAAGATCAGCTCGAGCGCCGGGCGTTTGAACTTGGGGTGCACGTCGACGGGAATACCGCGGCCGTCGTCGTTCACGGTCGCGCCGCCGAGATCCTCGTCGAGCGTGACGTCGATGCGCTTGGCGTGGCCGTTGATGGCCTCGTCGACCGAGTTGTCGACGATCTCCCAGAGCAAATGATGATAGCCGCGCGCGTCGACGCCACCGATGTACATCGCCGGCCGCTTGCGCACCGGCTCGAGCCCTTCGAGCACCTCGATGTCTTTGGCGGTGTAGGCGGTCATGACCCACCCTCCCCTTGCAGCGACGGCACGACCGGCGGCTCGGTCACCACGCGCGAGAGCGAGCCGCGCTTGAACATCGCGTAGCCCTTGCCGCCGCGACTGACGACGCTATAGCTGCGCAGGCCTACGTTGAGCTCGGTGCCCGACTCCTTCTCCACGACCAGCATGTCGGACGGCCGATATAGCAGCCGCGCACCAAGCACCTCGTCAGCGTCATCGAGCTTGATCAGGCGCACACCCTTGCCGGGCCCCGCCAGCAGCGCCACCTCGCTGGCTTCGCAGATCAGCGCGCGGCCGTTGCGGCTCGCGCACGCCAGCTTTGCGTCGTCGGCGTACAGTCCCACGTAGACCACCTCGTCATCATCGCCCACGCGCATGAAACGCCGCCCCGAGCGCGTGCTCGGCTCGCGGTGCGGTCGCAGCGATCCACGGATGCACGCGCCGCCTCGGCTCACTGCCACGAAGTACGGCGGCTCCGGCTCCTCTACACCCTCGGTCTCTGGCAGCACCTCGAGAACACGTGAGTCCATGCCCAGCATGCGCACGATGCGCTCGCCGTCGTCGAGCTTGAACAGCTTCTGCACCGGCGCGCCGTGGCCGGTGCTGGCGGGGATGTCGTTGACGCGGCACACGTAACAAGCGCCGCGGTTGGAGAAGAACGCGACCGCGGACTTGGTCGAGCCCGCCACCACATCGAGCGCCTGGTCGCCCTCGCGGAGCCGAGTTTGCGCCGCGTCCTTCATCTCGCGCTGGCGCTTGACCCAGCCCTGGGCGCTGAGCAGCACCACTGCGTCCTCCTCGAGGATGAACGCCTCTTCGGAGTATTCCGGCTCCTCGACCGCGCCCACGATCTTGGTGCGTCGCGGGTCCTGGTAGCGCTGCTCGAGCTCGAGCAGCTCGGCTCGGATCAGCTTCCAGCGCGCGCTGTCGCTGCTCAGAAGTTGCTCGACGCGGCGCTGTTCCTTGCGCTTCTGATCGAGCTCCTCGCGGATCAGCAGGATCTCGAGCTTGGCCAGCTTGTACAGCCGCAGCTCGAGGATCGCTTCGACCTGGTCCTC
>JBIOJD010000313.1:0-5009 GCA_044450485.1 Polyangiales bacterium
CAGCGACGGCCTGACCTTGTCGAGCACCTCCGCCAACACGGGAGCGCGCCAGGTCTTGGCCTTGCTTTCGATCCAGGTACGCAGTGTCTCCGAAACGCTCCACATGTCGAGCCACAGATGCACCGTGTCGCGCATCACCGGCACCGCATCACTGACGGCGCTGCGCGGGTCGATCAGCTCGCTCGGCGCGTACTGATGGCCACAGCGATCGCACTCGTCGCTGTAGGCGTTGTCGTTGTCGCACTTGGGGTTGGGACAGCGCCCGCGCACGAAGCGGTCCGGCAGGAACCGCTGCGCCTTGGGGTCGTACCACTGACGGCTCGTGCGCTTCTCGAGCAAGCCGTTCCGGTCGAGCCCCGCCAGAAAGTCGTCGACTAGCCGTTTTTGGAGCGGGAAGCATTCCGGCTGCGAGGTTCCGGAGTACACGTCGAGGCTGATCGCGTAGCGCTCGAGCGTCGCTGCTTGGGCCACGTGCACGCGGTCGACCGCGTCGCGAATCGGCACGCCGGCCTGTAGTGCAGCGAGCTCACTGGTCGAGCCGTGCTCGTCGGTGCCGCACACGAAGAGCACGTTCTCCGGACCGATGACCATACGCATGAAGCGCGCAAAGACGTCGGCTGGTAGGTGTGCTCCGGCCAGGTGCCCGAGGTGCAGTGGGCCGTTGGCGTACGGCATTCCCGCGGTCACCACCATCCGGCGGGGGCGATGGACGAGCTTGAGCACCGCGGCCACGTCGGCGGGCGGGGTGTGAGCTGACATGCGGCGCAGTCTACTCAGTTGCGCGCCGGTGTCGATCTCGCCTCAGTGCTCGTGCCCGTGTGGCCCGTGGACGTGGCCGTGGGCGAGCTCTTCCCCGGTTGCGTCGCGCACGGCCACCACTTTGACGCTGAAGCAGAGGGTGACGTCCGCGAGCGGGTGGTTGGCGTCGACTTGCGCGTAGTCGCCCCGCACCGCCCGCACCGTGAGCACTTGCGGCCCGTGCTCGGTCTTGACCTGGAAGCGCATGCCTACCTCGGCCTTGCCATTGGGTAGACGGCGCATCGGGAGGTTGCGAACCAAGCGTTCGTCGCGCAGGCCGTAACCCTGCTCCGGCGGCACGCTCACTTCGACGCTCTCGCCCTCGGCTTTGCCCTCGAGCGCGCGCTCGAGACCCGGCACGATGTTGCCGGCGCCGTGCAGATAGGTCAGCGGCGCGCGGCCCTGCGACGAGTCGAGCACTTTGCCCTCGGTGTCCCTGAGCGTGTACTCGATCGATACGGCTTTGTTCGCGGCGACTCGCACGGGACCGTAGGCCTGCCCGCCGCTACTGCAAGCAGGTGTTCGGGCCGTGGATGATCATCGCGATCGGGTTGCTGTTGGTCAGCGCGAGCTTCGGGTAGGCCATCGCGAACCAGTAGCACATCTCGTCGGTCGTGCTCTGGCCGAAGGTCGCCGGCGCGCTGTAGTAGCAAGTCGTGGTGATGCTGTCGCCCGGCTCCACCCAGACGTCGTAGCCGTAGCCGATCTGGTAGTTGAAATCGAACGGCTGGTCGTGGATCGTCTCCATGCTTCCGTCGGCGCGGTTGAGCACGACCTGCATGCGGTTGCCTTTGAGGTGCATGTGCGGGTTCGCACCGATGATGTGAATGCGCTCGTTGTGGACTGGCGTGCAGGTGCCCGAGGCCTGCGTGCCGTTGATGTTGTCTGTGCCGAGCCACGAGACCGTCGCCACGTACTTGGGCTCGGTCGGCGTCACGCACACTTCGAGCCCGGTCGAATCGTTGGCGATCGAGCCAGTCTTGTTGTTGTAGTGAATTTCGAGCGTGTAGGTCGCGGTGTCGGCCATCTCGGTGCCCACGTCCGGGTCGAAGTAGCTCGGTGTACTGCCCGGCGCCCAACCGTTGACGAGCTGGCCTCCCGGGTGCGCGCCGGTCGAGCGTACGGCGGTGCCGTCGTTCGCCTTGTTACCCATGTCGTTCTTGTAGAACAGCCAGTGGTGCACGACCGCCATGTTGTCGATCGACGACGCGTACGAGCGCGCATACATCATGCCCGTCCACGGCGAGGCAAACTCGAAGTTCATGTACAGGTCCGGCGTGGTGGGGACCGGGTACGGTTGCATCTTGTCGCCGTCGGCGTGTGCCAGGAACTGGTAGCACTTCATCAGCGGGTCGTCGTACTCGATCTTGTGGTTCTCGATGCCGCCGCTGCCCACGGTCGCCTGGCTCATGCTCCCGCCCGAGCCGGCCGCGCCGCCCGTGCTGCCGCTCGAGCTGCCGTTTTCCTTGATCGTGCACGATTGCTTGCTCGCGACGGCGCCGGCCTTGACCCAGTCGTCGAGCACGCCGAGGTCGCTGGTCGAGAGCGCGGGACGCGAGGCGGGCGGCATCCGGCGCGTGATGTCGGTCGCGTTGATGCGGTCCGGGATCACCTCGTACACCTTGCGCGAGGAGTCGGTCTTCGCGGCTGCGTGGAAGTCCGCGAACGTCATCAGCGGCATGAGCGCGCCGAACTTCGGGGTGGCCGCGTGGCAGAGCGTGCAGTTGTTACTGACCACGTTGGCCACGTCGCACGGCACGCCACCGGTCGTGCTGCTGCTGCTCGATTTCGGCTTGCTGCTCGTGCTGCTGGGGCTGGCGGTTGCCCCGCAGCCCAACGCCAAGACCACCCCAAACAGACTCGACCACCCGACCATGACTGGAGCTCGCATGAAGTCCCTCTCGCCAGAAAGGCCGAGCCCTACCTGCCCGCGCCAAGCCACCGCCCGGTACTTTACGGAGTTGCGCCCTTTGCGCAATGCGTCATGGCCTGCGCGCACACGTTCGGTGAGCGGATCGCAAACACCGACGCCCCAGGGTTGCCACTGTCGTGCTTTGTAGGCCGCGGCCGGGCAAACGCTATAGAAGCATCGAGAAAACTTCTGAGTAGCCTCTCAGCCCACGCCAGGGGCTTCGTGCCCCGACTCCACCACGTACTCGGCGTAGCCTCCAGGGTAGACCTGCACCCGGTCCGCGGTGAGCTCGAGCACGCGGTTGCTGAGCGCGCGCAAGAACTGCCGGTCGTGCGACACGAAGAGCAGCGTGCCCTCGAAGCCCGAGAGCGCCTTCATCAGCATCTCTTTGGTCGCGAGGTCGAGGTGGTTGGTCGGCTCGTCGAGCACGAGGAAGCTCGGCGGGTCGAACAGCATCCGCGCGAGCACGAGCCGCGCCTTTTCGCCCCCCGAGAGCACGCGGCACGGTTTGTCCGAGTCGTCTCCCGAAAATCCGAACGCCCCGAGCAGCGTGCGCAGTGCACCCACGCTCGCCAAGGGAAAATCGTCTTGGAGGGTGTCGAACACGCTCTTCTGCGGGTCGAGCAGCTCCATCGCGTGCTGTGCGAAGTAGCCGAGCTTGACGCTGCCGCCGAGCGTCACCCGTCCCGACTCTGGCGCGATCTCGCCCGCGACCAGCTTGAGCAGGGTCGACTTGCCCGCGCCGTTCACGCCCATCACGCACCAGCGCTCCTTGCGTCTGATCAACAAGTCGAGCCCGTCGTAGATCTTGCGCGTGCCGAAAGCCTTGCTCACGGCTTCGAGCTTGACCACGTCGTCGCCCGAGCGCGGCGGCGTGCGAAACTCGAACTCGACGACCTTGCGGCGTTTGGGTGGTTCGAGCTTCTCGATCTTGTCGAGCTTCTTCACGCGCGATTGCACCTGTGCCGCGTGGCTCGCGCGCGCCTTGAACTTGGCGATGAAGGCCTGCTCCTTGGCCAGCATCGCCTGTTGGCGCGCGTACTGAGCTTCCTGCTGCGCCGCCGCGAGCGCGCGCTGCTGCTCGTAGAAGTCGTAGTTGCCCGAGTAAGTGGTGAGCTCACCACCGTCGATTTCGACGATCTTGGTGACGAGCCGGTTCATCAGCTCCCGGTCGTGTGAGGTCACGACCAGGGCGCCCTCGAACTCGCGCAGAAACCGCTCGAGCCACACGATCGACTCGAGGTCGAGGTGGTTCGTCGGCTCGTCGAGCAAGAGCGCGTCCGGCCGCATCAAGAGAATGCGCGCGAGCGCGACGCGCATCTTCCAGCCGCCCGAGAGCTTGCCCACGTCGTCCTCGATCACCTCCGGTCGAAAGCCCAGGCCGGCCAGGATCTCCCTCGCGCGCGCGTCGAGCGCATAGCCGTCGAGCTGCTCGAAGCGCGCCTGCGCGTGGCCGAAACGCTCGATCAACGCATCGAGCTCGTCCGCCCGTGCCGGGTCGCCCATCGCCAGCTCGAGCTCGCGCAGCTCTGCGCCGGCTTCGGCCACCGCGCCAGCGCCCGCCATGGTCTCGGCCAGCACGCTCCGGCCCTGCATCTCGCCCACGTCCTGACTGAAGTAGCCGACGCTCACGCCGCGGTCGATCGACACCTGCCCTGCGTCCGGCTGCTCTTCCTTGACGATCAAGCGGAAGATCGTGGACTTCCCCGAGCCGTTCGGGCCGACCAAGCCCACTTTCTCGCCCCGGAACGCGCCCATCGACGCTTCGAGGAACAAGATCTGCGAGCCGTGCTGCTTGGAAACCGAATCGAGGCGGATCACGGTGCGGCGGAGCGTGCCAGCTTTCGGGCCTGCTGCAAGTCGTGCAAGGGTCGCGCTACTATCCTCGCGTGACGCGGTTTTGGCGACGCTGCTTTCGGACTGCCGGATTGTATGCGGCGTGCGCTCTGCTGCTCGCGGCGTGCGGCTCAGCTCGCCCCGGCGTGACGCTCCCCGGGCGCTCGCAGGGCCCGGAGCCCACCCGTGTCCACAGCAACATCACGCGCGCCGATTACGTGGGTTCGGAGGAGTGCCGGCTCTGCCATGCGGAGATCTACGCCGCCTGGCAGCGCTCGCCCATGCACCGCATGACACGGCGTGCCGCCCAGGCCGAGATCCGCGCGCCGTTCGACGGAGAAGTGTTCCGCGTGAAGCAAGACTCGGTTCGCATGGAACAGGTCGGCGGCGCGCGCTTCATGCGCTTGAGCAAGCCCCAAGGCGAGCAGCTCTACCGCATCACGAAGGTGATCGGCGGTCGCTA
>JBIOJD010000314.1:0-5004 GCA_044450485.1 Polyangiales bacterium
GCGGGCGTGCCGCATCAGGCTCGCGTAGAACCAGAGGTTGTGCTGCGTGATCAAGCGTGGGCCGAGCATCTCCTCGGCGTGAATCAAGTGCCGTAGATAGGCGCGGCTGAAGCGCGTGCACACGGGGCAGTCACAGCGCGCATCGAGCGGCGCGGGATCGTGCTTGTGGCGTTGCTGCTTCAGGTTGACGCGGCCGCCCCAGGTCAGGGCTTGGCCGTTGCGCGCATTGCGCGTGGGCAGCACGCAGTCGAACATGTCGATGCCGCAACCGACGGCGCGCAGCAGATCGATCGGCGTACCGACACCCATCAGATAGTGCGGCCGAGCAGCCGGCAGGTGCGGGCCGAGCACGGCCAGCAAGCGGTACATGTCCTCGATCGGCTCGCCGACAGAGAAGCCGCCGAGCGCGATACCGTCGAAGCCCATCGCGGCGATCTCGTCGAGATGCTCTCGTCGCAGCGCCTCGCTCGTGCCGCCCTGCACGATGCCGAAGCAGGCTTGCCCCTCGGGTCGTGCCACCGCGAGGCAACGCTTGGCCCAGGCGCTCGTGCGGCGCAGCGCGCGCTCGATCTCGTCTGAGGCGGCGCCGCCCGGCGGGCACTCGTCGAGCGCCATCGCGATGTCGGAGCCGAGCAGCCCCTGCACCTGCATCGCGCGCTCGGGGCTGAGCTCGTGCTTGCTGCCATCGAGGTGCGAGCGGAAGGTTACTCCATCGTCGCTGATTTCCCGCAGCTTCGACAGCGAGAACACTTGATAGCCCCCGCTGTCGGTCAACAGCGCGTGGGGCCAAGCCATGAAGCGCCGCACCCCGCCGAGCTCGGCGATCAGCTCTGCACCTGGGCGCAGCATCAAATGATAAGTGTTCGCCAGGATCAAACGCGCGCCGGTCGCCGCCACCTCGTCCGGGGTCTGTGACTTGACCGTGGCCTGGGTGCCGACCGGCATGAAGACGGGAGTCTCGACCACGGCGTGCGGCGAGACGAGGCGTCCTGCGCGGGCAAGCCCGTCCTGCGCGAGCAGCCCGAAGCCAAAGCCTTGGGTGGTCATTGCGCGGCTCCGAGCAGCATCGCGTCTCCGTAACTGTAGAAGCGGTATCCCGAACCGATCGCAGCCTCGTACGCACGCCGCACCGGTTCGACGCCGCCGAAGGCCATCACCAGCGCGAGCAGCGTGGAGCGCGGCAAATGGAAATTGGTCATCAACGCATCGACCACGCGAAACGCGTACGGCGGATGGATGAAGAGGGTGGTCGCGCCCTCGCCGGGCCGAACCTCCCCGCTCGGCGTCGCAGCAGACTCGAGCGCGCGTACTACGGTGGTGCCGACCGCGAGCACGCGGCGACCTGCAGCGCGTGCTCGCGCCACGGCGTTCGCAGTGGCCTCCGGCACGGTGTAATGCTCCTCATGCAAACGGTGCTCGAAGAGGCTCTCCGTGCGCAGCGGCAAGAAGGTGCCCGGGCCCACGTGCAGCGTGACGAACACCAGCTCGTGACCGCGCGCACGCAAGCGCTCGAGCAGGTCAGTGCTCAAATGCAGCCCAGCAGTTGGCGCGGCGACCGCGCCCTCGTGAACAGCGAACACCGTCTGGTAGCGCTCGGCATCGCGTGTGTCGGGTAGGCGCTTGATGTACGGCGGCAGCGGCAAGAGCCCGTGCTGCGCGAGCACCTCTCCGACCCCACGCTCGGCGGACAGCGTGACCTCGTAGGCGTCATCGCGGCGCGCGCACACCTCGAGCTCGAGCGCTCCCTCGGCGAGCCGAGCGGAAAGACCCACGCGCAACCCCTTGCCGAGCGCCAGCCAGCGCTCGCTCCACCCCGGCTCCGAGAGCCTCCGGAACAACAACAATTCGAGCTTGCCGCCACTGGGTTTGCTGCCGAAGAGACGCGCAGGCAGCACGCGCGTATCGTTCAGCACGATCAGCGAAGGCGGCAAGAGGTCGGGGAGATCGCGCACGCTGCGATGAGCGAGCGTTCCGTCACGCACGAGGCACAAGAGCCGCGCCGACTCGCGCTCTTCGAGCGGCGCCTGCGCGATCCGCTCCTCGGGCAGCTCGTAGTCGAGCTGACGCAGATCGAAAGCGCTCGCGCCTGCCGCCTCGCTCAGCGCCACGCTTGCACCTGACCTGCACGCGAGACCACGTAGATCGTGCCGTCCGCGCCGAGCACGGGGCGACCCGCACCGCGCAGATCGAGCTGTTCCCGGTAGCGCAAGTCGCCATCGCGATCGATCGCGTAGAGCACACCTCGGGGACCCACGAACAAGAGCGTGTCGTCGGCGTCGATCAGCATCGGGCCCGGCGGTCCCTCGACGCCACGACGCCAGATCTCGCGGCCGCTCTCCGCGAAGCACGCAACCTCGCCGTAACGCAGCCCGACGCGCAACGCACCGTCCCAGCCCAGCGCGGGGCCATCGGTGCCGCCGCCCTGACCGAGCTCGAGGCTGACCCGCACGCTGCCGTCGGGCGCGACCACGAACAGCGTTCCGCGCTCTCCGAGCAGGAAGGTCGTCTCGTCGTCCGAGACGAGCGGGCTCGTCTGCAAGCCCTGCGAGAGGTGGATGACACGCTCGGCCTCGCCGCGCAGCGACAACAACGACACGTCGGGCGCAGGCCCGCCGACGAGGAACGCGTCGCCGGACACGAGCGACGTAAAACGCAACCACGCTTGCTGCGGCAGCGTGCTGAGCGTCGTGAGCAGCGATCCGTCGCTCGAGAGCGCCATGACGCGCCCACTCGGCCCTGGGACGATCAGTGTGCCCGAGTCGAGCACGAGCGGCGATCCATTGGGGCGCATCGGCAAGGTCAGCTCCCGGGCGAGCCCTCCCTGGATCAGACGCCACAGCTTGTCGCCCGCGAACGCGATGAGATCCCCATCCGGCGTGACCGAGGGCGTGAAACGCACCACACCGATCGCCGCGAACCAGCGCTGCTCGCCCGATCGGGGATCGAGCGCGTACACGCCTCCAGCGCTTCCCACGATCAGCGTACCATCGGCGAGCACGGCAGGTGGCAACAGCCGTGTGTGCGGCAGGGTCACCTGCCACACGGGCTTCGGTGCGCGCGCAGGTGCATGCGCCCGTGATCGTCCGGTTCTGCGCGCATCACCGCCCGACGTCGCGTACGGATGCCCATGGCTCACGCCCACGTGGATCTCGACATAGCGCCCGATCGGCACGGGCTCCGCGCGCGCGCTCGGCGCACCGGGTACCAGTGCGATCGCGAGCACCATGCAAATCGCTACGGCTTCGCGGGTAGGAGGAATGTGGCCTCCACCTTGGGTACGCGCTTGGTCTCGCCGGCCTCGGAGCGGAACTGTTGCTCGCCCTGCGCGACGCCCAGCACCCGCACCCAATCGTCGAGCTTGAGCTCCGTCGCACCGGGATAGCTCACCCACAACGGACAGCGCTCGCCCTTTGGACACTCGCGAACGAGCACCTGCAACGCGCTGCTGCCGCCCTCGACTTGCACGTGGTAGACGCGACCCTCGAACGCGATCTTTTGCCCGGCGTACATCTCGGGATTCGACGCGATCTTCGCGTAGCTCAGGCTGCGATCGGCGTCGAATCCCTCGGCAGCCTTCGCCAAGCTCTCGACGCGCTCGACCGACAGCGCACGGGTGCGCGGCGCCTTGCCCGGCGCCACCGCCTGCACCTCGATGCGAAACAGGCCTGGCTGCGGCAAGGCCACGCGCTCGAGGAAGCGTCCCGCTCGGACCTCGATCGGCCGGCCGTCGATCGCAACCTTGGTGTCCTTGTCCACCGCGCCCGCGACCTCGATCGCATCGTGGTCGGTCACCACCTGAGCGCCGGGACTGTCGATCTGCATGGCCGTCACCGCAATCGACGCGCGCACCTCGCCGACCACGGGCTCGCCCGACGGCGGCTCCACCCGGTATCTCACCAAGTGCTCGACGCTGGCTGGCGCCGCACCGAGATCGAGCGTGTCGCTACGCACTGCACGCCCCTGCGGATCGAGCGCAATCGGCTGCCCGTCGAGGGACACCTTGCTGCCCGGCAACGCAGCCACCACCACGTCGACCTGCGGACGGCCCGCGCGCAAGGGCGCGAGATCGAGCGTCACGCGCGACTCGACCGCGAGCGTGAAGCGGCCAGACTCGATCTTGCCGCTCGCGGCGATGACGTCGTAGAGCACGATGTTCTTGCCCACGCGCAACGAGTCCTGAGCCAGCGCAAAGCTGGCGCGACCGGCCTCGATCGGCTTGTCCTGTCCACCGAATCGCAGCTTGGCGCCGGCCAGCGCGCCCGGCACCTCGAACACCATCGACTCGCCTTCGGCGTCGCTCACCACCCGCACGCGCACGTCCGGTCCGTGCCCGCGCAACGCGAGCACCCCGAGCGCCGCCGACGCCACGAGCGCGACGAGCGCGAGCGCCAAGGTCGCGCGCGAGGCCGGTCGCCGCATGCCCGGTACGGACGCGGCGCTGGAACGCGCGGGCGCGCGCGGCTCGCTCGGCCGCGAAGCTGAACGCGGCTTCGGAGCGCCCTCGGCCGCCTCGGCGTCGCTGTCGAGGCCGAGCACGGTGCGAAAGTTGTCGGGCGTCCGAGATCGCCGGTCGGCGCAACGATGCTCGGCGCTGCGCCGCCGCCAGACGCCGCTCCGCAGCCCGAAGGCGCGCCGGCCGTGCAGGCGGCAACGCCGGCGCCTCGCACGCCCGACAACTTTCGCACCGTGCTCGGCCTCGACAGCGACGCCGAGGCGGCCGAGGGCGCTCCGAAGCCGCGTTCGGCTTCGCGGCCGAGCGAGCCGCGCGCGCCCGCGCGTTCCAGCGCCGCGTCCGTGCCGGGCATGCGGCGACCGGCCTCGCGCGCCACTTTGGCGCTCGCGCTCGTCGCGCTCGTGGCGTCGGCGGCGCTCGGGGTGCTCGCGCTGCGCGGGCACGGACCGGACGTGCGCGTGCGGGTGGTGAGCGACGCCGAAGGCGAGTCGATGGTGTTCGAGGTGCCGGGCGCGCTGGCCGGCGCCAAGCTGCGATTCGGTGGACAGGAC
>JBIOJD010000315.1:0-5000 GCA_044450485.1 Polyangiales bacterium
AACGGCAGCTTGATCCGAGACAACGGCAAGATCGTCGGCTCCGAGCTGATCGGCCAAGCGTTCGCGTCACCGCGGTACTTCTGGTCGCGTCCGTCGGCGACCGCGCCCTATGCGTACAACGCGGGGGCGTCCACCGGCACGAACCAAGGCCCGCTCAACCCCGCGCTCAAGGACTCGGTCGCGGCCAGGGTGAAGGCGCTGCAGGACGCCGACCCCGGCAACACCGCGAAGATCCCCGTGGACCTAGTGACCTCGTCGGGCAGCGGCCTCGACCCGCACATCTCTCCGGCCGCCGCGTACTACCAGGTTGAAAGGGTGGCGCGCGCGCGCGGTTTGTCCGCCGACGCCGTGCGGGCGCTGGTCGATCAGCACGTCGAGGGTCGCACCTTCGGCCTTCTGGGCGAGCCCCGCGTGAACGTGCTCCTGCTGAATCGCGCGCTCGACCGATTGTGAGCCGGCGATCGCGGTCCGATCGGGATTTCCAGGGTAGAACTGGTTAGGCTCGATGCTGGGGCTCGCGGCAGCCCACTCTCATGAATGAGTCGACCTCCCGACCCGATCCCGACGCACTGCTGCGCAGGATCAAAGAAGAGGAAGCGCGCAGCAAGCGCGCCAAGCTGAAGATTTTCTTCGGCTTTGCGCCAGGCGTGGGCAAGACCTACCGCATGCTGCAGGTCGCACGCGACCTGGTGATGGAGCAGCAGCTCGACGTGGTGATCGGACTCGTCGAGACGCACAAGCGTTCCGAGACCGCGAGCATGCTGCTCGGGCTCGACATCTTGCCGCGCAAGAAGGTCGCGCACCGCGGGCGCGAGCTCGAGGAGCTCGACATCGACGCTGCCCTGGCGCGCAAGCCACAGCTCTTGCTCGTGGACGAGCTCGCACACACGAACGCCCCCGGCTCGCGGCACGCCAAGCGTTGGCAGGACGTGGTGGAGCTGCTCGACGCCGGCATCGACGTGTTCACCACGGTGAACGTGCAGCACGTCGAGAGCCTGAACGACGTGGTCGCGCAGATCACGCACGTGCGCGTGCGGGAGACCATTCCCGATTCGATCCTGGATCGCGCCGACGAGATCGAGCTCGTGGACTTGCCGCCCGAGGATCTCCTGGTGCGCCTGCGCGAAGGCAAGGTCTACCTGCCCGAGCAGGCCGCGCGTGCCGCCGACCACTTCTTCCAGCGTGGCAACCTGCTTGCGCTGCGCGAGCTCGCGTTGCGCAGGACGGCGGACCGCGTCGACGCCGAGATGCTGGCCTACCGCGAGGAACATCAGATCCAGACGACTTGGCCGGCGGGCGAGCGCATCCTCGTGTGCGTGAGCCCGAGCCCAGCCTCGGCGCGCCTCGTGCGTGCGGCGCGGCGGATGGCCGCGGGCCTACGGGCGAACTGGGTCGCCGCCTACGTCGAGCCGACCGCGATGGCGCCCTTGTCCGAGGCCGACCGCGACCGTCTCGACGGCCACTTGCGAATGGTCGAGGCGCTCGGCGGCGAGGTGGTCCGGCTGACCGGCGCGAGCTTCGGCCCCGCGCTGCTCGAGTACGCGCGCGAGCACAACGTGACGCGCATCCTGCTGGGCAAGCCCACGCACCCGCGGCTTCGGGACCTCGTCCGCGGCTCCATGCTCGACGAGATCGTGCGCGGCAGTGGCGACATCGACGTGCACGTAATCTCGGGCGACGACGACAGCGGCAAACCCAAGAAGCAGCGCGCCAAACGCGTGGCACGGGTGGCGCCTGCGGGCTTCGCCTGGGCCACGGGCCTGGTCGCGCTGGCGACCGGCTCTGCGTGGGTCGCGCGGGCCTTGGTCGCGCTACCGGACCTGGTGATGCTGTACCTGCTCGTAATCATGGTCGTGGCCATTCGCTTCGGGCGCTGGCCCTCGGTTCTCGCATCCGCGCTGTCCGTCGCCGCGTACGATTTCTTCTTCGTGGAGCCGATTTTCACGTTCTCGGTCACCGATGCGCGCCACACGTTGACCTTCGCGATGATGTTCGGCGTGGGGCTCCTGATCAGCGGGCTCACGCTGCAGATCCGGCATCAGGAGCGCAGCGCGCGCGATCGCGAGGCAAGAACCGCTGCGCTCTACGCTCTGAGCAAGAAGCTCACCACCGCGCTCGGCGAGACGGAGGCCGCAGCCGCGCTCGCGTTGCATGCGGCCGATGTCTTTCACTCGGGAGCGGCTGTCTGCTTGGCTGCGGCAAGCGGGCAGCTGGCTGAGATGACCAGAGCGGGCCAGCCCTTCGCCTACGGCGCGGCCGAGGAAGGCGTCGCGCGCTGGGTGCTGGAGCACGGCCAGCCCGCCGGGCTGGGCACGGACACCCTACCCGGCTCGCGCGTGCTGTGCCTGCCGTTGCGCTCGGGCGCGCGCGTGCTCGGCGTGCTGCTCTTGGCGCCCGGCACGGGCCGCGGACTGCACGTCGAGGAAGAGGACCTGCTCGAAGCCTTTGCGCAGCAGGGCGCACTTGCGATCGAGCGCGCGCACCTGGCCGAAGACGCCAAGGCCGCCGCACTGCGTGCTCGAGCCGAGGAGATGCGCAGCTCGCTCTTGAGCGCCGTTTCACACGACCTGAGGACCCCGCTCGCAGTCATCACGGGCGCTGCCACGACACTGCGGGACGGATCCAGCGGTGTCTCCGGGGAGCAGCGCACGGATATGGTGGTCACGATCTGCGAGGAGGCCGAGCGGCTCGAGCGGCTCGTCGGCAACTTGCTGGACATGACGCGTGTCGAGTCGGGCGGGCTCGCGCTCAAACGCGAGTGGGTGCCGCTCGAAGAGCTGATCGGAAGCGCGCTCAATCGCCTGCACGGCAAGCTGCGAGGAAGGAGTGTGACCACGCTGTTGCCTTCGGACCTGCCGTTCGTTTCGGTCGACCCCGTGCTCTTCGAGCAGGTCTTCGTCAACCTGTTCGAGAACGCCGCGAAGTACACACCCAAGGGCTCGCCGATCGACGTCTCCGCGCAGGCCAAAGATGACACACTGCTGATCGAGGTCGCCGATCGCGGTCCCGGCATTCCACAAGGCGACGTCGAAAAGATCTTCGACAAATTCCATCGTGGACCGCACGTCGGCATCTCGGGAGTGGGGCTCGGGTTGCCGATTTGCCGGGGCATCGTGGAAGCGCACGGCGGCACCATCGCGGCCGAGAATCGAAGCGGCGGTGGCGCCTCGTTTCGCATCACGCTGCCGCTGGTCGGACGCGCGCCATCGGTACCCGAGGAGCCGGAGGGCGCGGGCCGTGGCACATGACTAAGACCGTGACCGAAACCGGACCGCTCGTGCTGGTGATCGAGGACGAGCCGCAGATGCGGCGCTTCCTGCGCGCGTCCTTGACCGCGCACGGCTACCGGTTCTCGGAGGCAACGACGGCCGCAGAGGCCATTCTGGTCGCGTCGACCCACAACCCAGACCTCGTGCTGCTCGACCTGGGCCTGCCCGACGAGGATGGCATCTCGCTCGCTCGGCGCTTGCGCGAGTGGAGTCGCGTGCCGATTCTGGTGCTCTCTGCACGAGGACGCGAGGACGACAAGGTGGCCGCGCTCGATGCGGGCGCAGACGATTACCTGACCAAGCCCTTTGGCGTGCAGGAGTTGCTGGCCCGCATGCGCGTCGCGCTGCGCCACGCGCGCCTCGCCACGAGCGAAGAGGCGCGTACCGCGCTGGAGTTCGACGGCTTGCGCATCGACCTCGTGCGGCGCGCGGTGACCCTCGACGGACGCGAGGTTCACCTCACGCCGATCGAGTACAAGCTGCTGGCACTGCTCGCACAGCACGCAGGCAAAGTGCTCACGCACCGCCAGATCTTGAAAGAGGTGTGGGGGCCGTCCTACGCGTCCCAGACCCACTACGTGCGAGTGCACATGGCCGAGCTGCGCAAGAAGATCGAGGCAGACCCGGCGCAACCGAAGCTCATCGTCACGGAACAGGGGGTCGGATACCGGCTGCGGGATCAAGGCGACGACGGCTGACACACTGGAATTCTGGCGTCTCGCGGTCCAGTCCGGGCCCAGGCATCTTGATACAATCTTGATATTCCGGGCCGTAATCTTCACGGCCATCCATGTTCGAGAGCCTGCGCCGGCTGCTGTTTGGGCCCCCGAAGGACGTTCGTGATCCGGACGCCTTCCACAAGCTCTCGCTGATCGCGCTGTTGGCCTGGGTCGGGCTCGGTGCCGACGGGCTGTCGTCCTCCGCGTATGGTCCGGACGAGTCGTTCCGTGCGCTCGGCGAGCACACCGGCTTGGCCGTATTCCTCGCGTTCGCGACCGCGTTCACGGTGTTCGTGATCAGCTACGGGTACAGCCGCATCATCGAGCAGTTCCCCTCGGGCGGCGGCGGCTACATCGTCGCGAGCAAGCTGCTCGGGCCACGCGTCGGCGTGGTGTCTGGGTCGGCGCTCTTGGTCGACTACGTGCTCACGATCACGGTCTCGGTCGCGAGCGGCGCGGATGCGGTCTTCAGTTTCCTTCCGTCTTCATTGCAGTCGTACAAAATCGAGGCCGCCCTCGCCGCGACCCTGGTGCTGACGGTGCTCAACATCCGCGGCGTCAAGGAGTCCGTCACCGCGCTCGTCCCGATCTTCCTCACCTTTCTCGCCACGCACGCGCTGATGCTGGCCGTGGCGATCTTCGGCCACCTCGGTCAACTCGGCACCACCGCGAGCCACGTGACATCCAGCCTCGAGCACTCGCAGCGAGCGCTCGGCACGGTCGGACTGCTCGCCCTGTTCATGCGAGCCTACTCGATGGGCGGCGGCACCTACACCGGCATCGAAGCGGTCTCGAACGGTGTGGCGATGATGCGCGAGCCGCGGGTGAGAACCGCGCAGCGCACGATGGTGCTGATGGCGACCTCGCTCGCGCTGACCGCAGCCGGCATCATGCTCGCGTACCTGTTGGTCGATGCCCGCCCCGAGGCCGGCAAGACCATGAACGCCGTGCTGCTCGAGCGGATCGCTTCGGGCTGGAGCTGGAACGGGATCGGTTTTGGCCGCGGGTTCGT
>JBIOJD010000316.1:0-4997 GCA_044450485.1 Polyangiales bacterium
GCCAATCGTGCAGCTCGCGGCGCGCATCGCCGGCAAGAAGTACGGCCGGAGCCTCGAGCCGGACGACGTGTCGATGCGTGTGATCGCCGACCACGCGCGCGCCACGGCCTTTCTGATCTCGGAAGGCATCTTTCCGGACCGCGACGGGCGCGCGTACGTGTTGCGTCGGATCATGCGGCGCGCCATCCGCCACGGGCATCGGCTCGGGATCGAGCGGCCGTTTCTGCACGAGTGCGCGCTCTCGGTCGTGGAGCTCATGGGCAAGGAGTATCCCGAGCTGCGCGAGCGGCGCGCGCTGGTCGAACAGATCACGCTGCAGGAAGAAGAACGCTTCCGCGCCACGCTCAAGCGCGGGCTCGAGCGGTTGTCGGCCGCGCCGTTCGTGAGCGGTCCGAGCGGGCGCGTGCTGCCAGGCGCGGTGGCGTTCGAGCTGTATGACACGTATGGCTTTCCGCTCGATCTGCAGGAAGTCATCGGACGCGAGCAAGGTTTCGCCATCGACGAGCAGGGGTTCGAGCGCGATCTCTCGCTTGCGCGCGAGCGCAGCGCCGGATCGAAGGTCGGTGAGGCCGCGGTCGATGCGGTTTACAAAGAGCTGGCGCAGACCCTGCCGCCCGTGACCTTCCTCGGCTACGAGCACGAGCAGGGGAGCTCGAAGGTCGTGGCGCTGATCGCCGACGGCAAGCGCGTGGAGCGGCTGGCAGCCGGTCAGTCGGGAGAGATCGTCGCGGCGGAGACGCCGTTCTACGGCGAGTCGGGCGGTCAGGTCGGCGACTGCGGCGAGATCCGTGGCGCCGGCGGCACGCGTTTCCGCGTGGAGGACGCGCAGAAACCGCGCGATGGGCTCTTTGTGCATCGCGGCAAGCTCGAGCGAGGCGCGCTCGCGGTCGGCGACCAGATCGAGCTGCATGTCGATCACGCCGCGCGCTCGGCAACGCGCCGCAACCACAGCGCGACGCACCTCTTGCACCTCGCGTTGCGCGCGGTGGTCGGACCGCACGCGATGCAGAAGGGCTCGCTGGTAGGCCCCGATCGCCTGCGCTTCGATTACAGCGGCGCGCAGGCGCTCAGCGTGGAGCAGATCGAGCGCATCGAAGACATGGTCAACGAGCGCGTGCTGCAGAACGTCGAGGTCACCACCGACAAGTTGCCCATGCCCGAGGCCAAGCGCCGCGGCGCGATCGGCATCTTCGAGGAGAAGTACGGCGAGGTCGTGCGCATGCTGACGATCGCCGATTCGATCGAGCTGTGCGGCGGCACGCACGTGCGCCGCACCGGCGACATCGGCGCGTTCAAGATCCTGTCGGACGGCGGCATCGCAGCCGGCGTGCGGCGGATCGAGGCCGTGACCGGCATGAACGCGCTGCGCTACAGCCGCGAGCTCGAGCGTGAGCTCGGTGCGGCGGCGGCGCTGCTCAAGAGCAGCCCGCGCGAAGTGCACGATAAGCTCGAACGCTTGATCGAGCAGCGCAAGGAGCAAACGCGCGAGCTCGAGCAGTGGAAGCGCAAAGCCGCCTCGGGCGGCTCGCGCGACCTTGCGTCCGAGGCACGGACCATCGGCGACATCCGTGTGCTCGGCGCGCGCGTCGACATCGGCGATCCGAAGGCCTTGCGCGAGCTCGCGGACAGTCTACGCGACAAGCTCGAGCCTGCTGTGATCGCGCTCGGCGCGCCGACCGACGACGGGCGGGTGCTGCTCGTGTGCACGGTGTCGAAGCCGCTCACCTCGCGCGTGCGTGCCGGCGACATCATCAAGGAACTGGCGGCCATGGTCGGCGGCGGTGGCGGCGGCCGCCCGGACTTCGCGCAAGCGGGAGGCAGCGATCCGAGCAAGCTCGATCAGGCGCTCGCGCGCGTGTACGAGCTCGTCGTCTGAGAGGTGCGGGAAGGGGAGGGTTGGGCGTGGAATTTCTCTCGAGCGTGGGTGACGCTTTCAAGGTCGGGATGACGCCGGCGTTCACGGCGCGGCGCGCGCCCGAGCGCGTGGCGGTGCTGTCCGAGCGCGGCGACCGAACTTTCTTCGAGCTGAATGCGCGCGCCAACCAGCTGGCCCGTGCGCTGCGCGCCCGCGGGTTGCGTCGCGGAGACGCGCTCGCGCTGATGTGCAGCAACCGCCCCGAGTTCGTCGAGGTCTACGCCGCGGTTCTGCGCGCGGGCCTGCGCGCGACGTTCCTCAACTGGCACCTACAGCTCGACGAAGCGGCGTACATCGTCGAAGATTGCGAAGCGCGCGCGCTGATCGCCGAGGATCGGTTGACGGAAGTCGCGGCTCAGATCGGCGCTCGGCTCTCGCCTTCGCTGGTCAAGCTCTCGATCGGCGAGCCCATTGCAGGCTTCGAGGCCTACGAGACGGCGCTCGGCACTGAATCCAGCACCGACATCGACGACCCGATGCTCGGCGCCGTCATGCTGTACACCTCGGGCACGACCGGCAGGCCCAAGGGTGTGCGGCGCAAGCCCGGTGCCGACCGTCCGACGGTCAGCGCGGCAAGCGCGCGCGTTCCGTTCGTCTCGGGCGAGTCGCTCTCGCTCTGCGCCGGCCCGCTCTACCACGCGGCTCCGTTCGCCTACAACTTGGTCGAGCCGATCCACCGCGGTGTGGGCGTGGTGCTGATGGACAAGTGGGACCCGGAGCAAACCTTGCGTTTGATCGAGCGTCACCGCGTCACCCACACGCACATGGTCGCGACGATGTTTCATCGTTTGCTGGCGCTGCCCGAGGCGGTACGCACGCGTTACGACCTGTCGTCGCTCAAATACGTGCTGCACGGAGCCGCGCCTACGCCCGTGCACGTCAAGCGCGCGATGCTGGATTGGCTTGGGCCGGTGATCTTCGAGTACTACGCCGGCACCGAAGGCGGCGGGACCTTCATCACGCCGCAACAATGGCTGCAAAAGCCTGGCAGCGTGGGGTTGCCGGTTCTCAATCGCGAGGTGGTGATCATGGACGAAGCGGATCGCGTCGTCCCGCAGGGCCAGGTCGGTCGGGTGTTCTTCAGCGCGCCCGAAGCGGGCGGCTTCGAGTATTTCAAAGATCAGGACAAGACCGCCTCGGCGTACGTCGGTCGCCGCTTCACGCTCGGCGACCACGGTTACCTCGACCAAGATGGGTTTCTGTTTCTCACCGGGCGCACCTCGGAGCTGATCATCTCGGGCGGTGTGAACATCTACCCCGCCGAGATCGACGGTGTGCTGCTGATGCATCCCGCAGTCGCGGACGTGGCCGTAGTCGGCGTGCCGAACGACGAGTTCGGCGAAGAGGTCAAAGCCGTCGTCTTGCCGGCGGAAGGTCATGCGCCGTCGACTGAGCTCGCCGAAGCGCTGATCGCGTTCTGTAAGGGCCACCTCGCGCACTTCAAGTGCCCGCGCAGCGTCGATTTCGTGACCGAGCTTCCCCGCAGCGAAGCAGGCAAGGTCTACCGCCGCCGGGTCCGCGAACGCTATTGGCAAGGCCTCGGTCGGGAGATGTAAGACCCCGTGCGCACGGTGGGGTGTGTGCCTCCTGCTCGATGTACTTTTGCCAACCTGTGGTCCGGGTGCGATGATCGCACAACGTGCGTGATCTCGCGGACATCGACCGGACGCTCGGCGAGCTCGGGCAACCCACGGACGACGTGAAGGGCCTGCTCGAGCGTGCGCTCGGCGCGAATCGGTCTCTCGATCGCCTCGATGCCATGCTCGGTGAGCTTGCGCCGGGGATGGCACCGCCGACGCCGGCGCGGCCGGTCGTGTCCGGGCGGCATGCGCGTTGGTCGCGACCCGCCGCAGCGCGCGGCGTCGAGCGGTCCCGGCGCGCCTCCGAGCCTGTGCGGGATGCGGCGGCCGCGGCAACGGCCGAGTCGGAGCCCGCGGGCAAAGAGAAGTCGTCGCGCGCAACCCTGGTGGGCATTCCATCGCGGCCTCCCGTTCCAGTGGCGGCGGACGAACCGGTTCGGGACGAGCCGGAGCTCTCGCTGCAGCCAGAGGACACCGATCCCGAGATCGAGCTGTCGGCGCAAGACGCGCCTGACGCTGCGGAGACCGACACGGATACGGGCAGCTGGCAGCGACCCGAGCAAAGCGCGAGCGCCGCACAGATCCTCGGGTTCGACGCGCCGGAACAGAGCGGTTCTGCCGACGCCGATGCCGTGACCCGAATCTCCACTCCGCCCGAGGCAGAGGAGTCCACGACGACGCGCTTCGACGCGAGGGCGTTGCTCGATCGGCAGCTCGACCCCGAGGACTTCGCGAACGAGGGTGCAGCCCAGGAGCCCGAGGCCGCCGCGGCCGAGGCGTCGGACGAGAGCGACGATTTCGAGCTCCTGATCGACGACGACGAGATCCTCGAGATCGAAGAGCTGGACGAAGAGTAGCTCGTGTCAACCCACGCGGACCGGCTTGCGGAGGTCCACGCGCAGCTCGGGCGCGAGCTCGGCGTAGCCCAGGATCGCGAGCGTCGGCAGCTCGTGCTCGAGCAGCTTGCGCAGATGCGGGCGGATGTCGGCTTGAGCGACCAGTGCCGCGTGTGTCGATGCGTGCTGGCCGAGCGCTGACCGCACCGCTTGCACGATGTCGCGCGCTTGCTCGGGCGGAAGCGCCAGGCCCGCGGTCGCCCCACTTCCGCCGATGCGCGCAGCGGAACGCAAAGCGTCCTCGACCATCGGGTCGAGCGGATGTAGCGCGAGCACGCCATCGCGCGCGTGCGCGAAGCTGATCTGTCGTCCCAGGCGCACCCGTACGCGTTCGGTCAGCGTGCCTGCGTCGGTCTCGTGCTGAGCCTCGCTGCCGAGCGTTTCGAGGATCACGTCGAGCGGGCGAATGCTCACGTCCTCGGCGAGCAGCCGTCGCAGCACCTCCGTCAGCAGCCTGAGCGTGACCGGCTTCGGCACCGTGTCGTGCACCAGCGCGGGCGCGCCGCGCTCGAGCGCGTCGAGCAGCTCACGCACACTCTGCACCGAGAGCAGCTCGGCGGCGTGCGGGCGGAGCGCCGCCTCGACCGCGCGCACGACTTGGTCGGC
>JBIOJD010000317.1:0-4970 GCA_044450485.1 Polyangiales bacterium
GAGCGCGTGGCTCGACGTGGTGCGCGAAGCGCGCCGCCGGCCACTGCCGTTCGACCTCGACATGGCGCGCGCGTATCAACAGGCCCTGCACGGTGGCGCGGACCTGCGTGAGGCGCGGCGAGCCGCGGCAGAGAGCTTCGAAGGCGATTTCGGGGCCAAGAACGATCCGTACGTGCGCCTGATCCATCCGAGCTTCGAGTCGATCGCGGACGCACAGGGACCGCTCGGCTTCGAGGCGCTGTGCAAGGCCGTGCTGGAACCGTTCCTGCTCCACAGGAGCGTGGTGTGAAGCCGCTCCGACCGCTCGAGGCCCGGCTCGAAGGCACGACTTTGGTCGAGGCCAGTGCCGGCACGGGCAAGACCTTCACCATCACCACGTTGTTTCTGCGCTTGCTGCTCGAGCGGCAGCTCGCAGTGAGCGAGATTCTGGTGGTGACCTACACGCGCGCGGCAACCGCTGAGCTGCGCGACCGCATGCGCGGGCGCCTGCTCCAAGCGCTGGCCGCGCTATCGCATGACGACGACGGCACAGACGCCGACATCCGCGAGCTCGTTGCGCAGCGCAAGCGCCACGGCGAGCTCGACCTCGATCGGCAGACGCTGGCGCAGGCGCTCCGCGACTTCGACGAGGCGGCGATCTTCACCATCCACGGTTTCTGCCAGCGCGCCTTGACGGAGCACGCCTTCGAGAGCCGGTCGCCGTTCGAGCTCGAGCTGGTCGAGGAGCAGACACCGCTGGTGCAAGAAGTGGCGCAGGACTACTGGGCGAACCTCGCTTATCGCGCGACGCCCGAGCTGCTCGAGTGGCTGCAAGAGGACAACTGCGATCCGAAGAGCTTCGAGCGTCTGGTCGCGTTGGCGGTGCGCGACCCCAACGTGTACGCGATACCTGACGCACCGGCCGAGCTGCCGCTGTCGAGCGAAGGGTTCGTCGCGGCGCGGGAGCGCGCAGCGACGCTGTGGCGGCGGGAGCGCCAGGCGGTGCTGGCGCTGCTTTGCGGAACGCCGCGGCACCTGAACAAGAACACCCACAACCCCGACAAGATGCGAGCGATCTGGGCTCCGGCGCTCGACGACCTCGAGTCCTATGGACCCGGGGACGTGCCAGAGTGGGTAGGAAAGCTCACCAACCAAAGCCTGAAGGACGGTTTGCTCAAGCCGAGCCGGAACGTGCGGCTCTCACACCCTTTCTTCGACGCAGTGGACGAGCTGTGGGCCGTGACCTCTCCTTATCAGGACGCGCTGAGGGCTCGATCCCTGCGCGCCAAGCGCAAACTGTTCGACTACGCGCGCGCGGAGGTCGTACGGCGCAGGCGGCAGCGCGGCGAACAGAGCTTCGATGACCTGCTGCGAGCTCTGCACGACGCGCTGATCGGTAGCGGAGGGGCCGCGCTCGCAGAACGGATCCGCGCCCGTCACCCGGCCGCGCTGATCGACGAGTTCCAGGACACCGACCCGGTCCAATACGGCATCTTCTCGCGCATCTATCGCGGCCACGGCGGCAGCCTCTTCCTGATCGGCGATCCCAAGCAGGCCATCTACGGCTTTCGCGGCGCCGACGTGTTCGCGTACATGAAAGCCGCGCGCGAGGCCGATGCCCGGTACACGCTCGATGCCAACCACCGCTCCGATCCACGGCTCGTGCAGGCCGTCAACGCGGTGTTCTCAGCTGCGCCGCAGCCGTTCCTCTTTCCCGAGATCGGCTTCGAGGCCGTGCGCCCCGAAGCCAAGCAGAACCAGATGGCCGAGGATGAGCCCGCGCTGCAGATCTTGTTCGTGCCACGGGACGCGCGCACCAGCGAGAATGACGTCATCAGCGGGACCTTCGTGGATGAGCGCCTGCCCGAGCTGGTCGCCCGCGAGATCGCGCGGTTGTTGGACTCGGGCGCCAAGATAGAGGACGCGCCGGTGCGGCCGAGTGATCTGGCCGTGCTCTGTCGTACGAACGCTCAGGCGCGCGCGGTGCAGGGCGCGCTCGGCAAGCTCTCGGTGCCGAGCGTGCTCGACGGAGACACCAGTGTCTTCCAGAGCGAGATGGCCGACGAGCTCTCGCGCGTGCTCACCGCCACCGCACGACCAGCGGATCTACGCAAGCTCGGCGCCGCGTTGTGCACTTCGATTCTCGGTGTCGACGGGGAAACGCTGCATCAGATGCAGGACGACGACGCGTTGCTGGAGCCATGGCTCGAGCGCTTCGCGCGCTTGAATCAGCTCTGGCACGAGCGCGGCTTCGTGCAGATGTTGCACGCACTGCTCGACGAAACGCGCGCCCGCGAGAATCTGCTCGCCCGTTTCGACGGCGAGCGCCAGCTGACCGATCTCCTGCACCTGAGCGAGCTGCTGCACCTCTACGCCACGCAGCAGCACCTCGGGCCGCTCGCGCTCTTGCAGTGGCTCGCGCGCATGCGCACCGATCCGAAGCCCGTGGGTGGGCTCGCGAGCGAGTCGACGCAGCTGCGGCTCGAGCACGACGAAAAAGCGCTCAAGCTCACCACCGTACACAGGAGCAAGGGGCTCGAGTACCCGATCGTGTTCTGCCCGTTCATGTGGAAGCCCTCCTTCCCCGACAGGGAGCCGCGCTTTCACGACCGCGGCGACGACGATCGCCTCAAGGTCGACCTCGGCTCGGACGAACGCGAGGATCACAAGCGGCTCGCCGAGCGTGAGGCGGTGGCCGAGAGCCTGCGACTGGCATACGTGGCGCTGACCCGCGCCAAGCACCGTTGCTATGTGGTGTGGGGGCGTTTCTACCGCAGCGGTTCCTCGTCGCTCGGGTATCTCCTGCACCGTGGTCGAGGGGATGCAGACGTCAAACCCTCGCAGGTCGAGAGGCGGCTCGCCGATCTCGACGACGACGCGTTGCGCAAGGAGCTCGACGCGCTTTGCGCGGCCGCACGGGGGAGCGTCGGCGTGCGCGACCTGGGATTCGACGACGCTCCGCGCTATCGCGCCGGCGAGCGTGCCGAGAGCGCCCTCGTGGCGCGCGAGGCCAAGCGCGAGCTGCGATTCGCGCCTCGCAGCTCCAGCTTTTCGCGCCTGATCGCAGCTCGCAGCGAAACGTCGAGCGCACAGGCCGAGGAAGGTCTCGACCTGGACGAGGCCGCGCCTCCGAGCGGGCCGCTGACCGCCGCGGCCGAACCGTCCCCGCAAGAGCCGTCGCTCGTGGTGCTGCACGACTTCCCCGCCGGCTCGCGGCCAGGGTCGATGATCCACGCCGTCTACGAGCACATCGACTTCACGCGCACCGACCCTGACGAGCTTCCCGGTGAGGTGCAGCGCCTGCTCGGAGTGTTCGGCGTGGATCGCGACCGCCACGCCGAAGCGTTGGTGCGCGGCATCGACCAGAGCCTGCGAACGCCGCTCGACGACGCGCAGCCGCCGCTCGTGCTCGCGTCGATCGAGCGCGCGGCGCGGCTCGACGAGCTCGAGTTCACGCTGAGCACGCCGGACGCAGCCTCGGACTTGGCCGCCCGCCTGGCCGCGGCCTTCGAGCGCCACGCAGCGCCCGCTTGCGCGCCCGACTACGCCCAACGGCTGCGCGCGCTGCGCGTGCTGCCACCGAGCGGATTTCTCAAAGGCTTCATCGATCTCGTGTTTCGCCACGGGGAGCGCTTCTTCGTCGTCGACTACAAGAGCAACTGGCTCGGCACGCAGGCCGCGGATTACGCGCACGCGCGCCTCGTGCCTGCCATGCGCGAGCACCATTATTTCTTGCAATACCACCTGTACGCGCTCGCGCTGCACCGGCACCTCGCGCTGCGCTTGCCCGGGTACGACTACGAGCGACACTTCGGCGGGGTCTACTATCTGTTCGTGCGCGGCATGTCGGAGGACCACTCGCCTGGCACGGGCGTGTTCTTCGATCGCCCGAAGCTGCGTTTGATCGAGGATCTGTCACAGGTGCTCGGCGCGCGCGGGGGCTCGCCATGAGCGCGACTCCGCTCACGCTCGAAGCGCTGCGAGCGAGCGAGGTCTTGAGCGACCTCGACGTGCACTTCGCCGACGCGATGTGCCGGCTCGCGAACGAGCGCGACGAACGGGTGCGGCTCGGCACCGCGCTGGTCAGCCGTCAGACCCAGGCTGGACACGTCTGCCTCGAGCTGCGGCGTCTGTGCCAGGGCGCGCTCGTGCTGACGGCCGGCGACGGCTCGAGCGTCGAGGCCGCCTTCCCCGATTACGCGGTCTGGCGCGACGCGCTCGCCGCGAGCCCGCTCGTCAGCTCCGAGTCTGCAATCGCACCGCTCTGCCTGGACGGCGACGGCCGGCTGTACTTGCGCCGCTACTTCGAACATGAGCGCGCGCTCGCCGCTGATCTGCTCGAGCGCGCGGAACGACCGGACCTGGGTGTGCGGGAGCACGTTCTGCGCGAAGGGCTGGACCGCCTGTTCGGCGCCGAGCCGCGCCGAGCGCGCGTGCGGCCCGACACACGCCAGCTCGGCCTGTTCGAGGCGCAGGCAACACCGGCCGGCGAGCCCGACCTGCAGCGCGCAGCCGCGGAGCGCGCCGTGCGTAGGCCGCTGTGCGTGATCTCGGGCGGGCCGGGCACGGGCAAGACCTCGACGGTCGTGAAGATCCTCGCGCTGCTCGTCGAACAAGCCCACGCCGAGCAACCGGGCACGAGGCCGCGGGTGCTCCTTCTCGCGCCGACGGGAAAGGCCGCAGCGCGGCTCAGCGAAGCCATCGGGCGCGCCAAGCATGCACTGCGTTGCGACGAGACCGTGCGTGTCGCGATTGCGCAAGAAGCCAGCACGATTCACCGCGCCCTGGGCGGCCAAACCGGAGGCCGCCGCTTTCGCCACGATCGCGGTAACCCGCTCGCCGCTGATACGGTGGTCGTCGACGAGGCGTCGATGGTGGACCTCGCGCTGATGGCGCGCCTGCTCGACGCCGTGCCCAGCAAAGCGCGCGTGATCCTGCTCGGCGACCGAAACCAGCTCGCGTCGGTCGAGGCGGGCGCCGTGCTCGGCGAC
>JBIOJD010000318.1:0-4966 GCA_044450485.1 Polyangiales bacterium
CGCGCCACGCGAGCTGTGGTTCGTCTGGGCCCGGCCCGCTCCTCCGCCCGCCCCCACGCCCCGATCCCCAGAAGCCTGCGTCGGTGTGGTGCACCAAACAGCGCGGCCCAACCGTCGCTGCAGACCTCACGCGTGTTGCGGCTGACTGGCGTCCGCTTATGTGGACCTCCGCAGTCCTTCAACCACGTCCCTCAACACCTTCGCGCATTCAGTCCCAGCGACCAGCTTGCTCGAGATGGTAGCAAGGTGTGACTCGACGGCACAGCGTTGCGCTGGGTTCACGCTGCAGCCGGGCTCCTTTTGCGAATCGGCCGGCAGATGCCCGAGGGCGCTGTCGGCACAGAGCTTGCGATCACAGTGGACATGCGCTCCCCGTGGTCCGTCGTGCTGATAGGCCTGCTCGTTCTGCTCACGTTGCGGTGCGCTCATGTTCCGCAAACCCCGGACCAACGTGCCTGCAACGATCGCGTGAACACTTGCATGCGACTCTGCAGCCGAGACTCCCGACCGACGGATCCCGCCGAGCTCACCAGCAATGCCGGCTGCCAAGATACGCAGAACCCGTGTGAAAAGCAGTGCTACGAGCAATGCTGGTGAGCATGATCCCTGAGCCCGGCACCGAGCCCGTCGTCGTCCGCACCAACGCAGGCTTATGGGGCTCGGGGGTTTGAGAGCGGGCGTAGGAGCGTGCCGAGCGCATCCGAACCACGACTCGCTTGGCGCGCTCCTGCGAGGGGAGCTTGCGTGGCGTGGGAAAGGGTCGCGGTGCTTCGCGACCGCCACGAGTGCAAGCTGCCCGGCCCGCTCTCAGACCCCCGAGCCCCAGAAGCCGTCCAGTCGATCGAGGCGATCGCAGCCCTCCTTCCCTACCGACGAGGTCCAAGCACGATGATCGCCATGCCGATCAGGCAGATGCCTGCTCCGATGATGTCCCAGCGATCGGGCCGCTGGCGTTCGACCAACCACAACCACACGATCGCCGTCGCGACATACACCCCGCCGTATGCCGCGTAGGTCCTACCGGCTCCGCTCGGATGCAGCGTGAGCAACCACGCAAACACGGCCAGGGACACGGCTGCGGGCAACAACAGCCAGACCGACTTGCCCTGTCTCAGCCACAAATAGGGCAGGTAGCAGCCCGCGATCTCCGCGATCGCAGTTGCGATGAATAGTCCAAACGCGCGTCCGAGTATCAGGATCTGATTTGCCATGAGTCCGACGACTGGACGTCGCACAGCACGTCGCGGGGAGCCACGACAGTCTAGTCGTGCGCTCGGGTGTCGGGAAGCGGACTTGTTTCCGTAGCGCGGCTCTCGCCTCTCCTCAGCCACGCAGGCTTCTGGGGCTCGGGGGGTTGAGAGCGGGCGTAGGAGCGTGCCAAGCGCATCCGAACCACCACTCGCTTGGCACGCTCCTGCGAGGGCAGCTTGCGTGGCGTGGGAAAAGGCTCGCGGTGATTCGCGAGCGCCACAAATGCAAGCTGCCCGGCCCGCTCTCAGACCCCCGAGCCCCAGAAGCCGTCCAAGTGTCGAGACGGTTGCGGTTCTCGGATCTCTTGTTCCGCTCTACTCGTCCGTGACGCAGCCTTCCGACGCCGACGTCACGTTCTTGATGTACTTGTAGAGCGTGCCGCGCGTGGCCTTGAGCGGGGGCGCTTCCCAGCCTTGCTTGCGCTTCCTCAGCTCGGTCTTGGTCACGTGCACGTCGATGCGATGTTTCTTCGCGTCGATCGTGATCTTGTCGCCGTCGCGCACGAGCGCGATCGGGCCGCCCTCTTGCGCTTCGGGCGTGATGTGGCCGACCAGGAAGCCGTGCGAGCCGCCGCTGAAGCGCCCATCGGTCAACAGAGCCACCTCCGCACCTAGGCCTGCGCCCTGGATCGCGCTCGTCGGCGTCAGCATCTCGGGCATGCCGGGCCCGCCCTTGGGGCCTTCGTAACGGATCACCACCACGTCGCCCTTCGCGATCTTGCTCTCTTCGAGCGCGTGCAACATGTCCTCTTCGCAGTCGAACACGCGCGCCGGGCCCGAGAAGACCTCGCCCTCTTTGCCCGTGATCTTCGCGACCGCGCCGTCCGGCGCCAGGCTGCCGCGCAGGATCTGGATGTGGCCGGTCGCCTTGATCGGTCGTTCGAGGGGAAGGATCACCTCTTGCCCTGCGGTCAGCCCCGGTAGCTTCTCCAGGTTCTGGGCCACGGACTTGCCGGTCACGGTCATGCAATCGCCGCGCAGCAGACCTTCTTGCAGCAGGTATTTCATCACCGCCGGCGTGCCGCCCACGTCATGCACGTCTTCCATCACGTACTTGCCGCTTGGCTTGAGGTCCGCGAGGAACGGCACGCGGTCGCTCACGCTCTGGAAGTCGTCGATGCTCAGCGGCAACCCTACCGCGCGCGCCATCGCGATCAAATGCAGCACCGCGTTGGTCGAGCCGCCGAGGGCCATCACCACGACCATTGCGTTCTCGAATGCGTCGCGCGTCATGATGTCGCGCGGCTTGAGGTCGAGCTCGAGCAGGTGCGCGATGGCCTTGCCCGCGGCCACGCACTCTTCGCGCTTCTTCGGATCGATCGCCGGTGTGGACGAGCTGTACGGCAGGCTCATGCCGAGCGCTTCGATCGCGCAGGCCATCGTGTTGGCCGTGTACATGCCGCCGCACGCGCCGGGCCCCGGGCAGCTCTTCTCCACGATCTGCTGGCGCTCGGCGTCGGTGATGTGGCCCGCGATGTACTCGCCGTAGCTCTGGAACGCGCTGATCACGTCGAGCGTCTGATTGTTGCGGTGGCCGGGCTTGATCGTGCCGCCGTAGACCATCAGCGCGGGCCGATTGAGCCGGCCCATGGCGATCAGGCAACCGGGCATGTTCTTGTCGCAGCCCGGGATGGCGACGAGCGCGTCGTACCACTGCGCGCCCATCACGGTCTCGATCGAGTCGGCGATCAAATCGCGCGATTGCAGCGAGTAGCTCATGCCGTCGGTGCCCATCGAGATGCCGTCGCTGACGCCGATGGTGTTGAAGCGCATGCCGACCATGCCGGCCTCGCGCACGCCGCGCTTGACGTCGGCGGCGAGGTCGAGCAGGTGCATGTTGCAGGTGTTGCCCTCGTACCAGACGCTCGCGACGCCGATCTGGGGTTTCTTCATGTCGGCGGCATCGAGGCCCGTGCCGAACAGCATGGCCTGCGAGGCGCCCTGCGACCTCGGCTCGGTGATATGGCGGCTCCAGACGTTGAGCTTGCGCTTGTCGCCCATGACTTCTCCTCGGCGGCCTCCATAGCATTTCGGCCACCAGCGCGCGAGAGCGTCTCAGCTCAGTCGGAGCTGCACGCTCGGGCCGGCCTTCACCAGCAACTGGTCCGTGGCTCGATAGATGTCGCCGTCGAGCGCGTACTCGAATTCCCCTTCGGTGCGCAGCAGCAGCTCTTTGGCGAGTGGATCGAACCCGAGGCCCTTGCTCATGGGCAGGCCGCGGCGGATGCGCGGAAGCTGACGCGCGAGCGATTGCAGCGAGCCATGGAACGCGAAGACCTGGAACGCGTCGTCGCGCTCGGCCGCGCGCGGGAAGGGGCGAAAGCCGAGACCGATCTGTTCCACGGTGCCGCCGGCGAGCACCGTGTAGCGGTGCTGCGGATGGCTCTCGCCGTCGAGCGTGACTGAAGCCAGCAGCGGTGTCTCGATCTGCGCGATCAGCTCGCCGCCCGTGAGCGCTTGCCAACTGCCCTTGGCCAGCAAGCTCAACGCGCGCAGCGAGCCCTGTCCGCGGTCGCGCGTTCCGTAAAGCACGTGCAGAAAGCCGACCATCACGCCTGCGCTGAACAAGAAGCCGAGCCTGTTCTCGACCTCGATCGTCGCTCGCCGCACCGTGGTCTCTGCTTCCGAGTCGAGCAGTCGGCGCAACAGCTCCTCGGGTTGTTTGCGCGGGATGCCGAGCGAGTTGGCGATGGTGTTCATCGTGCCGCCGCGCAGCAAGGCCACCTGCGGCAGCGGCGCATCGCGGTAGGTGCGTCGCAGTGCCGAGAGCACGCTCGAGATCGTTCCGTCGCCGCCGATGATGGCCATGGCCCGGGTGCCGCGCTCGCGGGCGCCCTCGACCACGGCATCGAGCAGCTCGCGCTTACCCGTGGAGAACACGACCCCGCGCGAGCCGGCTATTGCCCGTAGCTCTCGTACACGTCGCTCGTCGTAGCGACCTCCGCCCCCGGCTTCGGGGTTCAGGACGATCGCCAGGTTGGTCAGAAGCGTCATGCGCAGCCGCGCTCGCTGCCCAGCTACTGCAGCTCGAAGGACGGAAGCTCCCCGAAGCGTTTGATGTGGTGCTGCTCGTCGCCGAACAGCGCATTCAAGACGTTGATGCGTTTGAAGAACAGGCCGACGTTGTGCTCGTCGGTGACGCCGATGCCGCCGTGAAGCTGAATGCCCTGACGCGTCACGAAGTTGCCGCTCTGTGTGAGCTGCGCCTTGGCCGTGGAGATCGCGCGCTTGCGCTCGGCGGCGGGGGCGTCGAGCTTGAGCGCCGCGAGCAGCATCGTCGCCTTGGCGAGCTGGACCTCGATGAACATGTCGACCGCGCGATGTTGCAGCGCCTGGAAGCTGCCGATCGCGACGCCGAACTGGACGCGATCGCACAGGTAGTCGCGGGTCATGGTCGCGACCGTGTCGAGGATGCCGGCGCCCTCGGCGCACGCAGCCGCAGCGCCGATGTCCATCAGCTCTTCGAGCAGGTCCGCGGCGTTGCCTTCGGGGCCGAGGATTGCTTCGGCCGACACCTCGACGCCGTCGAAGCGGCAGTGCGCAGCGCGCCGCCCGTCCATCGTGCGCAGCGATCTTCGCTCGAGCTTCTTCGCGTCGCCCGGCACGACGAAGAGCGAGATGCCTCGCGCTTCGGCGCTGCTGCCTGCAGTGCGCGCGGACACGATCAGGTGATCGGCGCTGTCGCCGGAGAGCACCCATTGCTTCTCGCCGCGCAG
>JBIOJD010000319.1:0-4906 GCA_044450485.1 Polyangiales bacterium
GCGATGAAGTCGTCGTACCCGCCGGTGTAGGTCGTGATCGTCCGGTAATCGACGTCCGCGATGTGCGTCGCGGCGGAGTTCAGGAAGTGCCGGTCGTGCGAGACGACGACGAGCGTGCCCTTGAAGTCGTTGACGAGGAAGTTCTCGAGCCAGCGGATCGACTCGAGATCGAGGTGGTTCGTGGGCTCGTCGAGCAGCAGTAGATCAGGCTTCTGGAACAGCAGTGCGCCCAGCACTGCGCGCATCTTCCAGCCGCCCGAAAGCTCGTGCAGCAGCCGCCCGAGATCCTTGGTGGCAAAGCCCAGGCCCGCCAGGATCCGCGTGGCCTCGTGCTCGGTATAGTGCAGCTCGTAGTGTGTCGCCCGCTCGTGCAGATCGCTCAGCCGCTCGACCACCTCCATCAGCTCTTCGTCGCTGCGGTCCCCGCTGCGGGTGCCGGCTTCCACCGTCGCGAGCTCGGCCTCGCACTCTGCGATCGACGCGTCGAGCGCCTTGCGTCCCTCGACGCTGCCGACCACGAACTGGAGCAGCGGCTTGTCCTCGGTCAGCGCGATGTCCTGGGGCAGATAACCGAGGCGCATGCCGCGCCGCATGCGCATGCGGCCGCCATCCGGCATCTGCTCGCCAGCCAGCATGCGGAGGATCGAGGTCTTGCCCGAGCCGTTCGGGCCGATCAGCCCGATGCGGTCGTCGGCCGCGAGGCGCAAGTCGAGCTCGTCGACGATCGTCTTCTTGCCGAACGAGAGCGAGACCTTGTCGAAAACAGCGAGGCTCACGGGGCGGCGTTATAGCTCAGCCCGGGCGCTTTTCTACTTCTCGAGCAGTCGCGGCATCAGCTCGACCAGGTTGCAGGGGCGGTAGCGACGGTCGAGCTGGTGGACGAGGATCTCGTCCCAGGCGTCGCGGCAGGCGCCTGGCGAGCCGGGGAGGGCGAACAGGTAGGTGCCGCCGGCCACCCCCGCGGTAGCGCGCGATTGGATCGTGGACGCGCCGACGTGCTTCCAGCTCAGCCACCTGAAGAGCTCGCCGAAGCCTTCGATCTCCTTGTCGTAGACCGCGCGAAACGCTTCGGGCGTGACGTCGCGGCCGGTCAGGCCGGTGCCGCCCGTCGAGATCACCACGTCGACGTCTGGGTCTACGATCCATTCGCGCAGCATGGCCTCGATCGCGGGCCGGTCGTCGCGCACGAGAGCACGCCGCACGACTTTGTGGCCCGCAGCCTCTGCGCGTTGCACCAGCGTGGCGCCGGAGCGGTCGTCCTCGTCGCTGCGGGTATCGGAGATGGTCAGGATCGCGAGCTGGACCGGGACGAACGAGAGGCCCTCATCGATGCCCGCCATGGCTGCGGATCTAGCACATACCGTCGCATGAAGGCACGGCGGCGCCAGAAGCGGGTATGCTGCGCGCCATGGATGCCTGGCGCTCCCTGCAGGGCCCGCTCTTGTACGCCCATCGCGGCGCACGGCTCGAGCATCCGGAGAACAGCCTGCAGGCGTTCGAGGCGGCGCTCGCGCTCGGCGCCGACGCGCTCGAGATCGACGTCCACATGACGCGCGACGGGCACGTGGTGATTGCGCACGATGCGAGCGCGTGGCGTATGGCGGCAGTGGCGCGGGAAATTCGCGCGTGCGCGTTGTCCGAGGTTCGGAGCTGGGACATTTCGCGTGGTTTCACCGGGGGAAGTCGCAACGGCGCCGTCAGGATGCCGACGCTCCACGAGGCGCTCGAGGGCTTTCCGGACGGGCTCTTCAACGTGGACGTGAAGCAACGCGAGCCCGACATGCTCGCGAGCCTGCTCGCGACCATCGCGCGACACGATGCCGCTACGCGGGTGCTGCTCACGAGCTTCTCGTCCGCGACCACGCGCGCCATTCGCGCGATGGGTTATCCGGGCCCGACCGGCCTCGGTCGCGACGAGTCGCTGTTCGCGGTGCTGGCGCCGCGCGCGGTCTTGCAGCGTTTTCCGTTACGCGGCCAGCGCTTGCAAGTCCCCGTGCGGCAGGGACCGCTGCGCGCGGACCGCCGCGCCCTCGTCACGAAGCTGCACGCGCTCGGGATCGCGATCGACTACTGGGTCGTGAACGAGCACACCGAGGCCGCGCGCTTGCTCGCGCTCGGTGCGGACGGCATCGTGACCGACGACCCACGTGCGATGGCCGAGCTGTTCGACAGCTCCCCGCACACGGCCGGTTGGCGCGCCAGGCACGCGAACGCGGCCCTGTCTGCGTCGCCCCCAACCCACGCCATGGGCTTGCGATGAGCGTGAAGAACACGCGAGACGTATCGCAGTGGCTGCTCGTGGCTGCAGCGCTCGGTCTGGCGCCGTGGTTGTTCTCGATGCGCGGCTCCCCGCCCGGGCCGGGCAGCGTGATCGAAGCTGCGCTCACGCTGATCACGGCTGACAAGAACGACTTGAGCTGCGCGCTGCTAGCACCGCCACGAGGCTATCGCTGTGGCTACGTGCAGCCTGGTGTAGTTGCGCAGGCCGAAGTGTCCTCGGCGTTGCTGCAGCCGTTCTTATCGCTCGACCGGCAGATGTTCCTGCTGCCGAGCTTGTTCGCGGAGCGCAACGTGGCGCGGCGTTATCTCGACGAGCTGCCGCTGCGAAGACCGCGCGAGCAACTGCGACGGTTCACCGCGCGTTGCCGGCTGCGCCTCGTGACGCGCGTCGCAAGCGCGTTCGTGCGCTTCGGTCCGAATGCGCCTTGGGGACCAGCGCCGCCGCTGTTCATCGCGGACGTGCTCTCCTGCCGGGTGGAGGGCTGATCGTGCGCGATTTGCCTGCCCGCCCGCTGATGCTCGTGTGCGCGCTGTGCGTCGCCTTCGGCGTGGGCTTGCGCGTGCAGCAGCTCGGCTTTCCGCCGTGGCTCAGCTTCGACGAGCATCATTTCGTCGACAATGCGCGCAACTTCCTGGCCGGTGCGCCCGACCTGAACGACCACCCACCGCTCGGCAAGCTGCTGATGGCTGCGGTCATGCACTTTCTCGGCGACACGCCCGTCGCCTGGCGGCTGTGCGCGCTCTCATTTGGGCTCGCCAACATCGCGCTCGCTGGGCTCTTGGCGCGGCTGTTGTATCGCGACGTGGTCGCTGGCGCGCTCGCCGCGGCCTTCTTCGCGATCGATGGCTTCTTGATCGCCTACTCGCGCACCGCGCTGCTGGACGGCGTGCTGCTGAGCTGCGGTTTGACAGCGGTGCTGTTGCTCGCGACGCCCTCGCCCGTGCGGATCGTACTTGCAAGCGCAGTCATGGGACTGGCCGCGTCGATCAAGTTGAGCGGCATCACGCTCGGCCTGCCGCTCGCGCTTGCGGTGCTCGTCCTCGATCTGAGCTTCGTGCGCAAGCTGCTTCTGCTGGCAGCCAGCGGGCTCGCGGCGTTGCTCACGTTCTACGCGCAATACGCGCTCGGCCAAAGGCTCACGGGCTTGTCTGCGTCTCCCGCCGGCGTGGTCGATGCGACGATGGTTCTGGTTCGGCATCACGCGGCGCTGACTCAGATGACGAATCCCTTCACGTCGCACTGGTACACGTGGTTCATCCCGTCGAAGCCGATCATGCTCCGCTATGACGTCATCGACGGGGTCTGGGTTCGCGCCATGACCATGCTCGGTAACCCGCTCTTGTGGTGGTCGAGCGCCGCCGTCGTCGCCGGCACCCTCGGCTCAGCCCTGCTGCAGGGCGGCCGGGCGCTGCTCGGTGCGGGCGGCCCGAGCCATGCGGTGGCCGCGGGCTTTCTGCGCTCGCGCTGGCCGAGCATCCTGCCGGTCGCCGGCTTTCTCGGGTTTTTGGCCCCCTGGGTTCTCACCTCGCGCGACTCGTACATCTACCACTACCTGCCGAGCTACGGTTTTGGCTTGGTGTTGCTCGCGGGCACCGCGGCGCACGCTCGGCAACGCATTCCGCGGGCGCTGCTGGTTGCGGTTCTGCTGGTGGCCGAGGTCTCGGTCTTCTATGCGCCGGTGTGGGCGCAGCTCCCCCTGTCGGCGGACTCGCTCGCGCTGCGTTTGTTCCTCCCAACGTGGCGTTGAGCGTATCCTTGGCCGGATGACGCGCTTCCTCGTCCTCTGCGTCGTGTTGGCTGCGGGTTGCCGCAGCGCTCCGAAGACGTTGCAGTGCTCGCCGAATGCGTCCTGCGCGCGGCCTCCTGCTTGCGTGCCGAATGTGGTGGGGGCTTGCGCCAATGTTCCGCAGGGCGTGGACGCAGGACACGCGCTGGATGCCGCGACCGGTCCGGCCGCGGATGCCGCTCTGCCGTCCCAACCCATCGCGCCGCGCGGGCCAGCGCCGAGCGCCAAGGCGTGCGCTCCGAATGGACCGCTGCTCACCGAGCTCGGTGCGGCGGGCGCGGTGCAATACATGGGCCCGCGCAAGCTCGTCGGGGTGGCCAGTGGCTCGGTTGGCCTGTTCGCGTTGGATCCGGCGGATGGGATCCTTCGCATGCCGATGGGCAAGACCGCGCTCGAGCGCGTGGTCGTGACGAAGACCGCCAGCGAATTTCTATCCGCCGATCTGCACGTCTACTGGTACGAGAACGCGGTGATTTGGCGTGTGTCGAACAGCGCGATCGATGCCATCCCCGATCGCGTGGGCGGAGGCCTCTCGCATCCGGCGCTGTTGCTCAACTACGACGCGGCCAATCTCTACTTCGCCGATCGCGACGCCAAGACGATCGAGCGCCTGACGCTCACCGGTGAGACGTTCGCGACGCTCGCGAGCGGCGTCGACGCGCGCGACCTGAAGTTGCACGCAGGGCTGCTCTACTACGCCGACGCGATCAGCCAGCAGGTCTACCGCGTGTCGGCCAAGGGAGACGTTGCGCCGGAGCTCCTCACCTCAGGCACGAACTTCTCGGTCAGCGCGCTCGACACCGACGGGACCACGCTGTTCTGGGCCGACGGCGCAGAGA
>JBIOJD010000320.1:0-4896 GCA_044450485.1 Polyangiales bacterium
GCTCGGACGAGAGCTCCTGCTTGCCGAGCACCCGTGCGGGCTGGCGCAGCACCGGATGCCCCAAGCGCGCGACCTTGCGTATCGCCATCGTCGACCTCCGGGGCGACGATCTATCACGAGCACCGATCCGCCGCACCCGAGGCGCGCGGGGCTCAACGCGGGGCGGCCTGCGCGGTGGCTTCCGGCTTGCGGAAGTAGACAGCGAGCTGGCCCGATTGCAGCGAGTACGGAGTCTGCGGCCCGAGCGAGGTCTCCTCTCGCAGCCCGGGCACGTCGATGAGCTGCTTGAAGATGTCGGGAGAATCGCTCTCGAGCACCATGCGGCACACCGTCTGCTGGCAGTGGACCAGCACCACGTCCTTTGCGAGCGGCTGATCGCGCAGCAGCTCGCGCACGCGCTGCTCTTCTGCCAGCGCCCACTCGCCATCGCGCGGTTCGTCCGAGTACTGGCGCTCGAGCTCGACGAAATCCGGGGAGAGTATCCCCTCGCCGAGCTCACCACTGGCCGGTGCCTGCACACCGTCTTGTTCCGTGCCGTCGGCTGGCGAGGCTCCGCTCGCGGCGGCCTTCTTCGCACCTGCAGCGTGTTTGCCGACGACCGCCACGCTGCCCTGTGACGCACGCGCAGCGCAGCTCGCTGAAGTGGTCAGGTCGCGCTTGGCGCCTGCGCTTTGCTCGGCCTGCCCGCCCGTCGCTCGAAAGCGCGCCACCGGCTTGCCCGAGCCGTCCGCAGGCGTCGGCGGGGGCACGGTCGCGCCCGCAGCGGGCGAGTCCGCCGCGTTACCCTGGCCGCCGCGCGCCGGCTTTCCGAGATCGAGCCACGTCACGCCCCACACCGCGACGAAGGCAGCGAGCAAGAGCCACAACGTGCGCTTCACTCGTATCAGTCTGCCAGATTCCGAGGCCGAACGCCGCCGCGGCCGTGCGCCCCAGCTTTGTGCCATGATGGTGGAGGCGTTGCTGCGGAGATGACGTTCTACGACCGAATCTTGGCGCTCACCGGGATCATTCCGCCGTTCGTGCTGCTCTGGTTCGCCGAGCGCTTCGAGCGTCGTATCAAGGAGCCCACGCAAGGCTGGCGCTATCGGGTGCTCGCCGCGTCGGGCCTGGCCTCGGTCCCGATCGCGTGGACCGAGCGACTGCTGAGCCCGTCGGGCGCATCGCTGGCGCCGCCGTGGGCCGGGCTGTTCGACGCCTACGTGGTCTCTGCCTCGGTCGAAGAGCTGGGCAAGGTCATCTGCTTGTTGTTGCTCACGCGTGGCGTGCTCGCGCCGCGCACGCGCTACGCCGCGTTTCTGTACGCGATCCACGCGGCCATGGGCTTTGCGCTGGTGGAGAACGTCCTGGCCATGCTCAAGAGCCCCGACCTCGCTGCGCTGTCGAGCCGGTTCTTCCTGCGCGCGTACATGACAGTTCCGATGCACCTGGTGGCGGGCGGGTTGTTCGGCTACCAGTGGGCGTCGCGAACGTTCGCGGGCCGCGAGCGAGGCGTCTCGATCGGCCTGGCTTGCGCCATCGGCCTGCACGGCACCTACAACGCGCTGCTCGTCGCCATCGACGCGCTGCCCTCGGAAAAAGACACGCTGCGGCTCTCGCTGGCCGGCGTGGCGATGTGCATCCCAGTGCTCGGCGCTGTCATGCTGCGCCTGATCGCGGGCCGACTGCGCGCGCTCGACGATGCCGACGAAGCTGCGCAGGGTGGCAGACCACGGAGCGTCCCACCTATCCCGAGCGCTCACGCCCCTGCGCCGTGATGCTGTTACCACAGCGGCCAAAAGACTGGCCCTTTCGGCAAATGCGAGCACTTCCTCTTTTCCTTGCCGCGCACATGAGCTACTGACTAATAGAGTGGTGGTGCTGGGTGCGCGCGTAGGCGCACGGTGGTGACGGGTACGAGTCGCGGGTGGCGATTCCGGCTTGGTGGAGGTGGATCATGAAGAATTTGTGGTGGGCCAGCCTAGTGCTGGCGGTCGGCGCTGCGTGCAGCGCGAGCAATACGAACAACAAGGGAACGGGATCGTCCGTCGGGCTGCCGACAGTGCCGGGCGCGGGCACCGGAACGAACGGTGGCACGAACGGCAACCCGGCCATCCCCGGCGGTAGCAGCCCGCAAGCGAGCGGCGCTCCCACCGGTACGCTGGGCGGGACCGCAGGCGCGGGCATGACCACGCCACCGACGACCGTCGGGGGTACCGGTGGCACTGGCATGATGACTGCAACGGGTGGCACCGGTGCGCCAGCGACAGGTGGCACCGGCGCCCCGCCGATGAGCACGCAGTCGACGCCGCACGGCACGAGCACGTGCTTGCAAGCTGGCGGCGGCGACTACAACGTCAACGGTCCGTATCAGGTCGGCATGATGGACGTCGATCTCGGCATGGTGGACTCGGGCCAAGGCACGGGCATGTACACGATCTTCTACCCGATGCCGCTGGAGACCAGCTGCCCGCACCCGATCGTGGCCTGGGGCAACGGCACCGGCGTCACCGGCTCGACCACCTACGCGTTCTTGAACACCCGTGCCGCGAGCTGGGGCATCGTGATCGCGGCAGCGCAGGACTCGAACACGGGCAGCGGCAACTTCCACAAGGCCGGCATCGACTGGCTGCTCAAGCAGAACACCACCTCGGGCAGCATGTTCTTCGGAAAGCTGAGCACGCGCGCCGGCGTCTCCGGTCACTCGCAAGGCGGCATCGGCGCTGCGGCCGGCTCGGCGCATCCGAACGTCGAGACCGTGGCGATCGAGGGCATGCAGATGACTGCGAGCATGAAGGTTTCGGTGCTCATCCTGACCGGCACGATGGACATCATCAACGGCGACCAGGTCGCGATGACGGTCCCGACGGCGCCGGGACCGATGTTCGTCGCAGATTGGGACGGAGGCGACCACGTGACGACCGAGACCGTCGCGGGCGTGTTCTCCGGAGACAAGGGCACGGTCCAGTTCGAGCGCCTGTATGCGGCCTGGTTCCGCTGCTTCCTCGGAGACGACCAGGTGGCCTGCAAGCTGTTCGGCGGCGGAACTCCGAGCGGCTGCGGCATCTGCAAGGACCCGGGCTGGCACTCCCTGACCTCGAACATCAAGTAGGCGCACTCAGCGGGCGGTTCGCGAGGCAGTGCCGAGCCGGCACAATTCGCGGGCGCTCGCAGAGCGAGCGGGTATCCTCCTGCCGCTCGGATGAAGCTCCGCGACAACAACCTGAGGCAGCTCGATGCCGGGCTGTTCGACGTGCTGATCGTCGGCGGCGGCATCAACGGCGCGGTGTCCGCCGCCGCGCTCGCCGCACAGGGCGTGCGCGTGGCGCTGATCGACCAGGGCGACTTCGCCGGCCTCACCAGCCAAGAGTCGTCGAACATGGTGTGGGGCGGCATCAAGTACCTCGAGAGCGGCGAGCTCGGCTTGGTGCGCAAGCTGTGCAGCTCGCGCAACCGCCTGCTCGAGACCTACCCGTCGTCGGTGCGCGAGATCCGTTTCTTCACCACGCTCGAGCGCGGCTTCAGGCGAACGCGAGGAACGCTCTACGCCGGCGTGTGGCTGTACTGGGCGATCGGTGACTTCTTCACCGAGCCTCCGCGCCTGCTCAGCCCCAAGGACGTAGAGCGCGAGGAGCCGGCCGTGGATGCCAGCCGGGGTCCGGGCGGCATCGAGTACTCCGACGCGTACCTGGTCGACAACGACGCGCGCTTCGTGTTCGGGTTCATCCGCGGCGCGCTCGACTACGGTGCGATCATCGCCAACTACGTCCGCTCGCTCGGGGCAAGCCGCGACCCGGACGGGCTCTGGCGAACGCGCGCGACCGATCTGGTGTCGGGTCGTGCGCTCGAGATCCGCTCGCGGCTGCTGATCAACGCCTGCGGCCCGCTGGTCGATGCGACCAACGCCCACAACGACGTGCAGACACTGCACCACCACGTGTTCTCCAAAGGCGTTCACCTGATCGTCGATCGCATCACGCCGTCGCGGCGCGTGCTCGCGTTCTTTGCGGACGACGGCCGGCTGTTCTTCGTGCTTCCTCTGGGACCGAAGTCCTGCATCGGCACGACGGACACACGCGTGACCGAGCTGCCGCCCCACGTGACGCCCGAAGACCGCCGCTTCATCCTCGACAACGTCAACAAACGCCTCAAGCTCGCGCGCCCTCTCACCGAAGCGGACATCATCGCGGAGCGATGCGGGGTTCGACCCCTGGTGATCGACCCCGAAAAATCGAACCGCAAGAGCGACCTCGACTGGACCGCGCTCTCACGCAAGCATGCGGTCGAGGTCGATCGCGACAAGAGCCACGTCAGCATTTTCGGCGGCAAGATGACCGATTGCTTGAACGTGGGCGAAGAAGTCGCCCGTGCAGTGGAGCGGCTCGGCGTCGAGCTGCCGAGCAAAGGCGCGCGCTGGTACGGCGAGCCGCCGATCGAAGTGCGGGACGAGTACTTCCATCAGGCCGCACTGATGCGGCTCGACGAGCGCACGGCCAAAGAGTCGTCCGAGCCGCTCAGCACGCGGCTGTGGCGCAGGTACGCGAGCAGCGCGCTGCACCTGCTCGACGAGATGCGCCAGGATCCGCGCATGGCCGAGGTGCTGATCCACGGCACCGAGTACATCCGCTGCGAGCTGCACTACGCCGCGCGGCGCGAAATGGTCGTCAAGCTCGAGGACTTCATGCGCCGCCGCAGCAAGATCGCGTTGATCGGCAAGAAGCGCGACGTCGAGCGCGCCCCCGGCCTGATGGAAGCCTGCAAGATCCTGTTCGGCGACGACGCACAAGCCAGGTTCGACGAGTACTTCGCCGACCTAGCTCTGCGCGAGAGCCTGCACCCGCAACCCGCGGCCAACGTCGGCGAAGTTGTCGCGTGAGCCAAGCGTACCTCGCGGTGGGGTGGGGCCCCGACGGCTTTGCC
>JBIOJD010000321.1:0-4886 GCA_044450485.1 Polyangiales bacterium
ACAGGGCGAGCCCGGAGAGCACGAGCGGTCCGAGCAACCACACGCTGCTCGGCGCAGTCTCGGGCGCGAGCTCGAGCGCCAACACTGCGGACTTGCTGCTCTCGAGCCAGAACGCATCGCTGTCGAAGCGCGCTTGCAGGCTGAGCGTGCGCTTCGGTTGGCCCGGTTGGGGCAGGGCCAGCTCCGCATGGTGAAAGGCACCGTGTGCGTCCGTCATCATCGTGTCGAGATGCTCGGTTCCGTCGAACACGCCGACGGCCTTTGCCGCGAGCACATCGCCGCGCGCTCGCAGCGTGCCCATGATCACGACCCGTCCCGATGCGCGGTCGAGCTGCGCGTGCAAGCTCAGCGTCGTGCGGGCATGGCGCACCACCTCGAGCTCCGCGCTCGCTGGGGCGTGCAACGCGTCGCCGGAGAAGCGCGCGCGCAAGCGTCCGAGCCCTGCGTTGCCGAGGTCGCTCGAGCGCACGAGCACGTGGAAGGTTCCGTCGGGCTCGGTGGGTCCCCGCCCGAGGTTGCGGTCGAGCTCGTCGGAGAGCGTCAGCTCGAGCGCGCCAGCGCCGCGCGGCGAGCTTGCGATCAAGCGCACCTCGTGGGTGGCTTGCTCCAGATTGAGCACCGGCTCGCGCGGCTCGACGAAGCGCAGGGCGACGTCGGCGCGGCCGAAGTCGAGCTTGCGTGTCTGTTCGCTCGGCGAGAGATGAGCGTTGCCGTCGAACCGCGCGCGCGCCGCGTAGTCTCCAGGCAGCAGCGCGAAGAACGCGCTGAAGCCGCCATCGTCACCGCTCTGCAGCGTGCGCTGTAGCGGCGTTGCCGCGGAGACCTCGGGCGCCACGAAGAGCTGGACCCTCTGTTGAGACAGGGGATGCCCGAGGTCATCGAGGAGCGTCCCGCGGACCTCGACGCCTCGCGAAGTGTGCGTGCTCTGGAGCTCGATCTGGCTGTCCGCCCGCACGCGCACCATGGGCTGTGCCGCGGCGAGCGCCAGGCCGAGCGAGACACTGACGGTTGCGCACAGGCAGGCCGCGACCGTGAAGCGCCCGAGGTGTCCTGCGAGCACCATCTGCCTACCATTCCTCCGTTGCGGCAGCACAGGCAAGTCTGCGATAACATTTTTTGATCGACCGGCGACGCGCTGCCTGAAGCAAGGTCGCGACGCGCGCGTCCGATACGGATATTGCGGCACGGGACATCGCAGTCGCACGAGGGTGCCTTGACTTGGTTGCTCGAAGCTTGGCTGGGCCGCAGCGTCGCTCGGCTTGGCCCCCTTGGCTCGATGCTCCTCGCCTTCGCGGTGCTGATCGCGTGCGCGGCTGGTGTTGCGGAGGCCGATGCGCGAAGCGACTACTTGATCCGATTGCTCTCCGGCTCGACCCAGTTCCGCGTTCGCGCGCAGGCAGCGATCTCGCTCGGCGGTGTCGAAGGCAGCGGCGAAGCCGTCGACGCGCTGATGAAAGCGCTCTCCGACGAGCATCCCGCCGTGCGGGCCGCGGCCGCGAATTCTCTGGGACACCTCGGCGATCAGCGGGCGTTGCGTGCGCTTCGGGTCAAGGCCGCGGACCCCGAGCCGCCGGTTCAACTCGCCGTCAAGGCGGCGATCAGCAAGCTCGAGAGCGAGCAACGCAAGGGCGTCTCCGAGGTGGAGCCGCCCCGTGGTCCCGCGGGCCCGCCCCGCTATTACGTGGCGATCGGCAAGCCAGGCTCGCGTTTGCCTGAAGTCACGAGCGGGGACATTGCGCTCGCGGAGCAGACGCTGCGCGCCCGGGTCGCAGAGCTAGACGGTGTGGTGCTGGCTTCGGGTGAAGAAACGCCCAACGCGGTCCGTAACGTGCTGCGTAACCGAAAGCTCAAGGGCTTCTACATCGACAGCGCTGTGACCAGCGTGGCCCAGACGAAGGACGGTCTGCGCGTGGCGGTCTCCGTCATAGTCGCGACCTACCCCGACCGCGCCATGCGTGCCATCATGCAGGGCGCCGCCACTGTGCCCCCAGGGGGAGGCGATGCCAAGGCGCAGGCCGTCGCCGTCGCGGTCAAGACCGCGTTGAGGAGCCTGCCCAAAGCCATGAGCCAAGACTGAAACTGAGCATGCGGGAGCAGCCTATGCGACAATCACGAGGGCAGCTGCGGGAGAGGAGCGAAAGATGACGGCGGAAGCGCAATCCTTGTCGCCACCGCGGCACACCCACCCGCCGCGCAAGCTCCGCAACTACCTGCTCGAGCCCAAGTTCCAGCTCAAGTACACGAGCATGGTGGTCGGTGTGACGGTGCTGGTGGCCTCGGTGCTGGGCTATCACGCGTACCAATACTCCAAGGGGCAGACCGACATGATCCGGGTGGATCGCGCCGCGCACGCGAACACCGAGGACAAGGACTTCTTCGACAGTCTCGACCGCTACGCTCGCGACGAAGACCGCAAGGTGTTGACCGCGATCCTCGGCGGCATCGGTGTGCTCGCGCTCGCGCTCGGACTGACCGGCATCGTGGTCACGCACCGACTGGTCGGCCCGGCGTACCGGTTGCGTCAGCTTCTGAAGCACGTGGCCGAAGGCCACATCCGCGCGGCCGGCAAGCTCAGAAAGCACGACGAGCTGCAGCACGTGTTCGAGGCGTTCCAGACCATGGTGACGAACCTACGGGTCTCGCGCGAGCAGGACATCGAAGCGGTGGAACGGGCGCTCGAGGCCGCGACCAAAGCCGGAGCGCCAGAAACGGCGCTCGAGAGCTTGCGCGCTCTGCGCGATCGACTGCGCGCGTCTCTCGACTGAGCAGCTGCGCAGCGTTGCGAGTCGCTCCCCGTTATTTCAGAACGCCCCAGGCAGGTAGTTGAGCCGTCCGCCCGGCACGTCGAACAGCACGGAGGCCGCGTCGAAGCGGACCTGAACCGGGCCGAGCCGAGCTTGCTTCAGCCACTGTGCTGCCGCGCTGCGCACGCGCGCCACCTTGCGGCGGTCGATGCTCTGCGCCGGCGTCATGACGCGGTCGCTGCGACGCGCGCGCACCTCGCAGAACACGACCAGGGGGCCGCGGCGCGCGATCACGTCCAGCTCGAGCCGTGACACCCGCACATTGCGCGCGACGATGTCGAAGCCCTGCTGCTGCAGGTGCTCGCAGGCGAGATCCTCGGCCTGACGCCCCAGCTCCGCGCGCGCGTGCGGGTCGCTCACACGACCGTTGCCCACTCAGTGACTGGTGGTGTTGGTGAACGTGCCGTTCTTCACGCAGTAGCCGCCGCGCACACCGGGGCCGCCTTGGTCGAGCACGTCGACGCAGGTGTAGCCATCGGGGCACTTGCACTCTGCGAAGCCGGTTCCGCCCGCGTTGCAACGGCAGGTGCAGTAGATGCGGTCGAGCACCTCCTGCGGTGAAGCGCAGACTTTGCCTTGAGTGGTGCCTGCGGCCGCGGCCGCCGCTGCCGCAGTGCCGCCGGTTCCGGTGGCGGCCGGGGCCGCACTAGGACCGGTCGCAACGCAACCCTGGCGCGGATCGCCGCGCAAGCGATACACCATGCAGACGCGCGTTTGGCACTGCACCGAGCTCGTCTCGATGTACGCCTCGCGATCGTCGAATCCGGTCTGGGGGACTTGCTCGGGCAAACAAGGAGCGCCGACCGCCGGAGTCGAGCATCCCGCGATCAGAGCGACGAACAGGGCCGACGCCAGGAGCAGGAGACGCTTCACATCGATGGCTAGAAGGTTCACAGGAATTCCTCGTATTCCTTTTCTGGCGACTGCATCCGGCGACTACGGCATTTGTAGGGCCGAGTGGGTACGGCCATCTGCGCGGCTCACGCTATGTTGGCTGGCCCTGCGGTGTCAAGCAGCGGATTCGTAGGTGGGCGAACCTTGCACATGTCGGAATTTCCGCTTGACAATGCGATTCCGCAATCACTATCATGGCCCGCGCCTCGACTTGTAAGCCTTCGATTTTTCAGACTTTTTTCGGGATGCTCAGCGTGGGACTGGGGCATCGACTCAGGATAGCTGCCTCAACTGTCACGCGGGCCGCAACCGACGATGGAGAGACGACGGATGTGCAACAGCCGAACACCTAGCACGAAGCAGATCCCTCAGTCGTTGGTGCTCTGGGCGGCCATCGTGGCCGCGCTCGTGTCCGGGGCTGCGCAAGCTCAAGACATGAAGTTTGGGCTGCAAGAGACAGGGGCTGCGGCGCCTGCCGGTCCGCCAGCCGCGGGTCCGCCGTCCGAGGCGCTCGCGAACGCGCTGCGTCTCTACCAGCAAGAGCAATACCCGGAAGCGTCGGTTCAGTTCCAACGCGTGGTCGAAGGTGAGACGCAAGACGCGCCGGCGAACGTGCAGAAGGCGCAGTTCTTCCTCGGCAAGTCGCTCTACCACCTGCGCTACTACCAATCTGCGCTCGCGGTGTTCGACGAGATCTCGGAACAAGGGCGCAACAACCTGTTCTTCGATCAGACGCTGCAATGGCTGGCGCAGCTCGGCTCGCAGCTGCCTGAGCCTGCGGGAATCATCGACAAGATCGGTCGTTTCGGCGTCGATCAGCTCGAGCAGTTCAACACCGCGGACAATGCGGATCTGTACAACCAGCTGCTCTATTTGATGGGTCGCTCGAAGTACAACCAAGGCGAGTTCGATCAGGGAATCGAGCTCTTCAAGAAGGTCGATCGCGCGAACAAGTGGTACGTGAAGGCCCGCTTCTTCGAGGGCATCTCCTACATCCGCATGCGCAAGGCGCAGCCTGCGTCGAGCGCGTTCCGCGAGATCATCGAAGCGATCGAAGAAGGCGACGCGTCGAGCATCGAAGACGCCGACCGGATGAAGACGCTGGCGTGGATCTCGCTGGCACGCGTCTACTACACCGCTGCGAACAAGGTCGATGCCGAAGGGGTGCGCAAGGTCGACGGCGTGCTG
>JBIOJD010000322.1:0-4868 GCA_044450485.1 Polyangiales bacterium
ACCGCGCACGCGCAGAGCTGCGCGACCGACGCCGACTGCATGAAGGGGTTCGCGTGCACGGTCGTGGGCGGCACCGCCTGCGCGGGCGTGGCGTGTCCGAGCGGACAGGCCTGCCCCCCCTCGCCTCCGTGCACTTCGACGGACATCAAAGAATGCCGGCCCGGGCCGTGCACGATGGACTCGGACTGCGTGACGGGCATGGTCTGCCTCGCGAGCACCACCATGGACTGCCCACCGGCTGCGCAGATCGACTGTCCCCCCAACGCCTTTTGCGCGCAGCCGCTTCCTCAACCATGCGTGGCGAAGACCGAGCACAACTGCGTGCCGCGCTACCTCGCGCCGTGCAAGGTCGATGCGGACTGCGGCGCCGGCTTCACCTGCGTGCAGGACGCGACGACCTGCACCAGCCCAATGGTGTCGCTGCCAGCGCCCGGCGCGGCCGGGAGCGCGGCGCCGGCTCCCGTGCCGCCGAGCGATCCGAGCTGCGCACAACAAGGCCCAAGCACGTTCTCATGCGAGGCACAGCAAATCGCGTGCTCGGCGAGCACGGACTGCCCGCAGGGCTGGAGCTGTGGCGACAGCCCGACGGCTACCGTGTGCAGCACACCACCGACCGATCCGTCGGTACCTGCGCCCCAGCCCGGCGGCGCGAGCGGAGGCTGCGGGGGTGCCGTGCCGGCGCTCTGCCGGCTGTGCCCCGACGGATCGTGCGGTGCAGCCACCTGCGTGAGCGGGCAGTGGAAGTTCCTGTGCCCGGGCGAAAGCGGCGCGGCCGGAGCCGGCGGCGGCAGCACCCCTCCCCTACCTCCTCCGCCGAGCACCTGCGGCACGGGCACGTCGCCCACGCGCATGTGCTTGCCACCTTTCAGCGATCTCGGTTTCGCTCCGGTCACTGGCAGCGGCAGCGCCAGCACCACCGCGGGCAGTGCACCGGGCGCTGGAACCGGACCGCAGGCGCCCGGCGGCACCCCCGGCTCTGCGTTGCCCCCTGTGCCTGCACCGCAGGCCGCAATGCCGAGCGGCGCTGCCGAACAGAGCGCGAAGAACGCTGGCACCGCAACCAGCGCCGCCACGAGCATGGGCAGCCCAACCGACTCTCTGCAACACACCAAGACCTGCGCAGTCGCGACGCCGGGCGCTCGCAAGCGCGGCGCCGCGTTGACGGGGTGGCTCGGCCTGCTGGCGGCTCTTGCACTGCGCAAGCGCCCCCGGCGCAAGTAGCGTCGCGGCGAGTCCCAATCACTCCGAGTACAGCGGATCCTTGGGCGGCGGCATGCGACCGTCGATGGGTAGGTGCACCGTGTCGCCGAACACGGCGCGCACGAAATCCGCGGGCGGCAAGGTGACGGTCTGACCCAAAGGCGGTGGCCTGAACGGCACGAAGCCGGTCACGCCCCACTGCAGCCACACGAACGAGGGATCCTCGAGCGGTCGGTCGAAACGCGCGAGTATCGTTTCGGGCCGGCCGTCCGCGCACAGCTCGATCACCTCGATCTGCACGAACCCGAGGTCCATGCGCTGGCCCACGCGAAACGGTCGCTCAGGGTTGCGGAGGAGTTGCGACCCCGTGCTCTGCAGGAAACCGCCGCGTTGTTGCACGCGCAGCGTGCGCGCGTCGACGCGGCTGACTTTCACCGCAGCCTCCGCGGTGGAGAGCAGCGCTTGCGCGCCCGGCCGCGGCACGCCCATGCCTTCGCGCTCGATCGCCACGTACGCTGCCATCGGCACGGCGAGCGGGTTCAAGTAGACGACGCGCTTGTCGCGCACCCACGGCGCGCTCGGCACCGTGGCCTCGGCACGGTCGAGGTTGTCGCGCACCACCATGTTGCCGCGCGCCCGCGACGGCAAGAACACGGGGTCGATCACGGCCTTGCTCGTCATCATCGCGAGCATCATCGGCGGCAAGAGCAGCGCCCGCAACGCGCTTTGCGAGAGCACCTCGCGCTGCTCGAGGTAAGCTTGGAACAAGCGCGCGAGCGCGATCGATGCGCCGAGCGCGATCCAAGTGAGCAAGCGATCGGCGCAAAAGGTCGCCGCCGCAGGCACCACGGAGAGCAGCGCGCCGAGCACCGAGAAGCGCACCACGGCGTCGCGCTGGACCAGTGGCCAGAGCACGTAACCCACCCCGCAGACACTCGCAGCGGCGATCATCACGAGCACGTGCTGCATCACCGGAAAGGTGACCATCGTGCTCCAGACATCCGACCAGCTTCCGCCCACCTGGGCAAAGAGCAGGATCGGCGCGCGCTCGATGAAGTGGCGAAGATAGCCGAGCGGCTCTACGGCCGGGTCGAAGTACAGGCCCGAGCGCACGACCTCGTAGCCGAGCCCGCGGTACACGATCCGAAATGGGATCACCACCGCTGCGTAAGGCCATAGCCCTAGCAACCGCGACCGCAGCGAGCCGCGTTCCAGAAATAGCGCGTGCGCCAGCAAGTAGCCGCCGATCGCGCCTGCCCCTTCGCCCGCGAGCAGCGCCAGCAGGAACAACAGCGCCGCGAGCCACATGCGCGAAGGCGCGTCGTGCTTGCGGCTGCGGTGGTGAACCACGAGCGCCCAGACCGAGAACGCGCTCGCGATCACGGCATTGCGCGCTGCGACCCACGACACGGTCCAGCCGCGCGCGTCGTCGAGCACGTACATGAACGTCGCGAGCGCGCACACCCACGGCGGCGACACCAGCTCGCGATACCGCGCGAGCACGCCCGCGAAGAGCAGCGCGGTCCACAGCAACGAGTGCAGGTGCATCAACCACGGCTGCTCGGGCCACAGCGTGTAGTCGAGATAGTGCGTGAGCGACGACAGCGGGCGGAAGAACGCCAGCTTGGCTCGAGGGTCCGCCCACCACTCCAGCACCCCGTCGCGCATCAGCTCGCGCGTGGTCGCAGGGTTATCGGTGAAGCGGTACATGTCGAGCGGCGCGTGGACGAAGCCGGGGATCCCGTGCGAGCCCTGCGCGATCAGCTTGTGGATGTAGTCGTCGGCGCCGAGCCCGGTGTCGAGCGAGAACGCCAGCAACACGAGCGAGATCGCGACGACCGCGCGATCCGCGCCAGGACGATCGAGCGCGCGGCGCAGGGCCTGGTACAGGCCGCCCCGGGGCAAGCCCTGCGCGGACGCGGGCTGCTGCGAAATGGGCCGGTCGTCGTTCACGGGTGCTTCGGCTCCATCTCGCGCTGCTCAGGGCGATCTATCACAGACTGCCGACGCCGCTGAGCGCTTGCTCGGTCAGCGTGGCGAAGAAATCCTCGCGCGGGAACCGGGCGCTGCTGCCTGGCGGCGGCAGCTCGAACGGAACGAGCTCGCCGTGGTCGTAGCGCAAAAACAGGTAGCGCGGTGACGCGAGCGGCTCGCTGAAGGCGAATTCCGCGGCAGCGGGCCGGCCGTCCGCAGTGGTTTCGAGCACGCGGACGCGCATCTGGCTCAGGCTGACACTGGCTCCGGTCGAGAGCGCGGCCGGGTCGCCCCGATAGTGGCGCTCGGGGGCGGTCAGCAGAAATCCGCGCGCGGGCCTCACCCGCACGCTCGACGCGTCGACGGTGGTCAGCGTGAGCTCCGAGCTCGCGGTCGCGAGCCAGTAGAGATGCTCGGGTCGTGGCACACGTTCGACCTCGCGCTCGACTTGCACGTAGCTCAGCAGCACGTCGAAGGGCGCGTTGACGACCACCACGGTCCGCCCGCGGATTTCGGGACCGCGCGGAATCCCGCGCTGCGCGCGTGCGATCGCACCCGACAGCACGCGCGTGCTCGAGGCATAGACCAGCAACACCACGGGCGAAATCACCGCGTGCAGCAATACGATCACGAGCAGCAGTGGCGCCGCCCAGCTCCGTCGCGGCTCGGTCGAGCTCGGCAGGAGCTTCACGATCAACTTGGCGAGGAGCGCAGCGCCACCGAGCCCAGGCACGAGCAAGAGGCGTGCACCAGGTACCGACGCGGCCACCGCGCAGCCCGAGAGCACCATGCCGAGCCCCCAGAAGCGCGCCTCGTCGTCCTCTCGCAAGAGCACGTGCCCGGCCGCGGCAAGCGCGCCGAGGCTGGCGAGCGAGATCAGCCAGATCGGCAGGTGGACCTCGGGCGGTCCCCAGAACCAGATGTCGGCCAACGGCAGCGCGAGCTGCGCGGACAACAGCACGGGCAAATGGCTTGCGAGCGCGAGCGCGTATTGCAAGGGCTCACGGCCCGGATCGTGGTAGGCGCCTGAGCCGGCAGAGCCGAGCTCGAGCCAAGAGTACGCGCCGCGCCAGAGCGCGAGCAGCGCGAAGTAGGGCGCGAGGCGCAGCGCCCTACGGCCGAGCGACGAGCGGTCGAGGACCACGCTGTAGGCGATCAAGTAGCCGAGCACGGCGAGCGCGATCTCCCCAGCGCACAGACCGAGCGCGAAGCACAGCGGACCGAGCCATGCGCCCGGGGCATACCCGCGGGCGACGTAGCGGTGATGCGCGGAGAGCGCAGGCAGAGCCAGCGTGGCGGACACGAGCGCGTTGCGGTTCGCGATCCAAGACAAAGTCATGCCGTGCGCGCCGTCGAGCGCAAACAGGGCGAAGCCGAGCATCGCGAGCATGCGATCGGCGCCGAGATGGCGGTAGACGTGAGCAACGACCAGCAGCAGCGCCGCGAACCAGCACAGCGAGTGCAGGTGCATCAACCACGGCCGCTCGGGGAAGAGCGCGAAATCGAGCAAGTGGGTGAGCGAGGACAGCGGGCGGAAGAACGCGTTCAGGTGATGCTCGTCGGTCCACCACGGCAGCAAGGCGCCCGCGTCCATCAGCGCGTGGTTGTCCGCGGCCCGACCGCTGGTGAAGCTGAACAGGAGCAGGGGGCTCGGGTGGAAACCCGCGATGGCCGTGTCGCCGCGCGCGAGCAAG
>JBIOJD010000323.1:0-4803 GCA_044450485.1 Polyangiales bacterium
AGCTCGGCGAGGTGACGCCCGATCGCATCGAGCTGGTAGATCACAGAGCGGGGATTGCTCTCGTCGATCAAGAGCAGGTCGACCACGGGCGCGAGCTGCAAGCTCGCGAGATAGCGGCGGCGGTAGGTCATCGAGCTGTCCGCGGTCTCGAGCACGCCCTCGAGCAGCGGGCCTTCGCGATCGCAAGGCTCGACCAGCGTCGAGCGCAGCAGCGTGACGAGGCCGAGCGCGCGCTCGAGCCTGCGGCCCATGTCGAGAAAACGAAAGGCGTGGCCGCGCGTCATGCTGTCCATCACCAAGCCGCTGAACGCCGACAGCCGCAGCACGATCTTGTTCTGCGCATCCTGCAGCACGCCGAGCGGATCCTCGGCCAGCGCATGCTCGGCCGCGTCGAGCTCGTCGTCGAGCGCCGCGAGCACGCGCCAGGTGTCGGTCGAGATGCGATCGCGCACCAGACGGCCCGTGCGCAGCGTGGATCCGATGCTGGTGCGCAGCGATCCGTCCACGTTCGGGTCGAGGACGGCTTGCACAAGCTCGCGCTGCGCGACGTCGAGCTCCGGCGGCTCGTTGCCCTCGAGCGGGGCGGTGTAGAGCAACTTCGTCTGCAGGCGCAGCGCACGCAGCAGCGCGCCGAGCTCCGAGCTGCGCTGCAGGTCGCGCGGCCCTCCGAGCTCGGACAGCCTTGCGCACAGCACGCGCGACAACCGCGCGACGTTCTCTGCGCGCTCGGTGTAGCGCCCGAGCCAGTACAAGTTGTCGGCGGCGCGGCTCGGCAAGTCGCCGCCGCCGCGCGACAAGGCGACCGGGCGGTGCACCGGTGGCAGCAGGCTGAAGTGGCTGATCGGACCATCGGACAGCACCCACAGATCCTTGCTGCGGGCGTCGAGCTGCATCGACACTTCGAAGCCTTCGGGGCTGCCCGCCACGCGGGCGAGCCCGCCGGGCATCACCACGTGCTCGCCGCGCGAGGCCACCGCGAAGCAGCGCACCACCAGCGTTCGCGGCGAGAGCGTGCTGTCGTCGAGCTCGGGGCTGACCGAGCCGTGCACGCGCTCTTGCACCACGTAGCGGCCCGGCGCGTGGTGGACCTTGGCGAGCAGCTCGTCGCGCTCGGTCTGCGACAGCAGGGCGGTCAGCACGGGATGCCCGGCGCTGTCCGGAAATGCGGGCTTGACCACCGCGTCGTCGAACATCGACTCGACCTCGGCGAGCGTCGTCTCTTCACCGCAGAACAGCGTCCGCACCGAGGGCAGACGCAGCTCTTCGCCCAGCAGCGCGCGGCAGAGCGCAGCCAAGTAGGGCAAGATCGCCGGCGTGCGCAGCAAGCCGGAGCCGAGCGGGTTCGCGATCGCGACGTTGCCCGCGCGCACGGCTTGGAGCAGGCCCGGCACGCCCAGCAGCGAATCCGGGTGTAGCTCGAGCGGGTCGCAGTAGTCGTCATTGACGCGGCGCAAGATCACGTCGACCGGTTGCAGGCCGCCGAGCATCTTGAGCAGCACGCGATCTTTGCGCACGGTGAGATCACCGCCATTGACCAGCGTGTAGCCGAGGTATTGGGCGAGGTACGCCTGCTCGAAGTAGGTCGCGTTGTACGGGCCAGGCGTGAGCAGGACGATGCGGGGGTTGTCGCGGTTGTGCGGCGCAAGGCCATCCAGCGTGTCGCGCAGCGCGCGGAAGAACGACGCCAGCCGCTCCACGTGGCCATCGCGAAACGCCTCGGGCAGCACGCTCGAGATCACGAGCCGGTTCTCGAGCGCGTAGCCTGCGCCCGAAGGCGCCTGCGTGCGATCGTCGAGCACCGCGAACGAGCCGTCCTGCGTGCGCATGAGGTCGGCGCCATAGATCGGCAACCACACGCCCATGGGCGGGCTCGTGCCGTGACACGGCCGCAGGAAGCCGGGATTGTCGAAGACGAGCTGCGGCGGTAACAGACCCTCGAGCAGCACTCGCTGCTTGCCGTACAAATCCGCGAGCAGCGCGTCGAGCAAGCGTGCGCGCTGCGCGATGCCACGTTCGAGCACCGCGAATTCGCTCGCGGGCAGCACGGTCGGGATCGGTGAGAGGTTCCACGGCCGGTCCACGCCTTTCGGGTCGCCGTAGACGTTGTAGCTCGCGCCGTTGTCGTGCAGGAGCTGCCGCGCCTTGTCCCAGCGCCGTTCGAGCACATCGTTGCCGAGCGCCTGGAGCTGCGCAAACAGTGCCCGAAAGTGCGGTCGCAGCTCGCCCCGCTCGTCGAGCAGCTCGTCGTACGCGCCGTGCGGTCGGCCGTAGCCGCGGACCAGATCGGCCGAGCCTGCGCTGGTGTCGTTCGGTGACATCGACGCCCGCAGTCTACACCGGGACGCGGCGAGTCGCCTGGTGCGAAGGCGCGCTACTTGTACTTGGAGTGCCCAGTCACCGATCCGATCACGAGGTCCCAGCGCCCGGAGGCGATCGCCGTAGATCCAGCGTCAGCGGCAAGTCTGGGTTCGGCTCTGGAGGCGGGGCCTTGCGTGGCCCCGGGCCGTGCCCGAATGGCCAGAAGCGGCTCGCGCGCCGGCCTTCGGCTTCGAGCGCGTTTCGAGGAAACGCGTCATAGGCGAGCCCACCGGGGTGTGAGGCGTGATAGGTGCAGCCCCCGATCGCGTGCTCGGACCAGGTGTCGATGAGATCGAGCACCAGCGGCGTGTGCGGGGCGATCGTCGGGTGCAGCGCGGTCGGAGGCTTCCATGCACGGTAGCGCACGCCGGCCACGTACTCGCCGGACGTGCCGGTCGGGTGCAGCGGCACGCGCCGGCCGTTGCACGCAATCGCGTAACGCTCCCCGATCAGATTGCGCGCCATCACCTGCAAGCGCTCGACCGACGTGTCCACGTACCGCACCGTGCCGCTTGGCGCCGTCTCCTCACCGAGCACGTGCCACGGCTCGATCGCATGCCGCAGCTCGAGCTCGATGCCGTCGGCGACGATCCACCCGAGCCGCGGAAAACGGAACTCGTGTTGCGCTTCGTACCAGCCGGGATCGAACGAAAAGCCCGCTTCGCCGAGCTCGCGCAGCACGTCGCGGAAATCCTGGGCCACGAAGTGTGGGAGCATGAAGCGATCGAGCAGTTGCGTGCCCCAGCGCACGGGCCTTCGCACGTACGGCGTCTTGGCGAAGCGGGCGCACAGCGCGCGCACCAAGAGCTGGGCGGCGCAGCTCATCTTCGCGTCGGGCGGCATCTCGAATGCGCGCAGCTCGATCAGGCCTTGGCGGCCTGCTGGGCCATCAGGGCTGTAGAGCTTGTCGATGCACAGCTCGGTGCGGTGGGTGTTGCCGCTGGCGTCGATCAGCAAGTGGCGGAACAAACGGTCGACGAGCCACGGCGGGGCTTCGCGCTGCTGCGCCTCGAGCGTTTGGAATGCGATCTCGAGCTCGTACAGGCTGTCGTGGCGCGCTTCGTCGAGCCGCGGCGCCTGGCTGGTCGGGCCGACGAACAACCCCGAGAACAAATACGACAGCGACGGGTGGTCGAGGAAGTAGCCGATCAGGCTGCGCAGCATGTCGGGCCTGCGCAGAAACACGCTGTCGGCCGGCGTGGCGCCGCCGAGCGTGAAATGGTTGCCACCCCCGGTGCCGGCGTGCCGGCCGTCGAGCATGAACTTCTCGCTGGCCAGACCGCACTCGCGCGCGTCGGCGTAGAGCGCAGTCGTGATCGCGACCAGATCGCGCCACTTGCGGCTCGGGTGGATGTTGACTTCGATCACGCCGGGATCGGGCGTGACTTGGATGCGCTCGAGGCGCGGGTCGCGCGGCGGATGATAACCCTCGAGCTGCACGGGCAGGCCGAGCTCCTTGGCCACGCACTCGATCGCCGCGACCAGCGCGACGAATGCTTCGAGCTCAGTCAGCGGCGGCAGAAACACGTGCAGCATGCCGTCGCGCGGCTCGATGCACAGCGCCGTGCGCACCACGCCACGCGCGGACTCCCGCGGGGAGGGGACGGCTGCGCTGCGAGATGCCTCTCCAACAGCGGGCTTGCTCGCACTCACAGTGCCTTGCATGCGCAACAGCGCAGCGTGCGGTTGCAGCGGCTCGCGCGCCGCGAAGGGATCCCGCTCGAAGTCTCGTTCGACGTCGCCCGGCGCCGCCCACGGCAATGAATCCAGCGGCAGCCGATAGCCCATCGGGGAATCGCCGGGCAACAAGTACATGTGCTCGGCGCGCAGAAACCACGGTCCGCTCACCCAGCGCACCGCGTCGCCTGTGATGCTCGCCCGCAGCGGCAGCGCGTAGCCCACGACCGCTTGCAGCCCCTGCTCGAACACTTTGCGCAAGCGTTCGCGCTCGAGCGGGTTTTCCAGCCGCGATTGCAGCGGGTCGACGTTCACGGGCAGCCGCCGCTCGCGCCACAGATAGTAATAGACGTCCTCGTAGGCGGGCCGCATGTGCGCGGGCTCGACACCGAGTAGCGAAGCCAGCCGCGTCGCAAAGCGCTCGGCCTCGCGTGCGCCGTGGCCCTGCGCGTCGTCGTCGCGCGCGCACAAGCTCGGGTCTTGCCACAGCGGCTCGCCGTCGCGGCGGAAGTAGCAGGAGTACGCCCACCGTGGCAGGGGCTCGCCCGGGTACCACTTGCCCTCGCCGTGGTGCAGCACGCCGCCCGGCGCGAAACGCTTCATCAGGCGCCGCAGCAGCTTGTCTGCGAACAGCCGCTTGGTCGGGCCGGTCGCGGTGGTGTTCCACTCGTCGCCGTCGGGGTCGTCGATCGCCACGAACGTGGGCTCACCGCCCATCGACAGGCGAACGTCGCGCTCGACCAACGCGCGCTCGACCGTGTCCCCGCA
>JBIOJD010000324.1:0-4774 GCA_044450485.1 Polyangiales bacterium
CGGCCGGTGACCAAGAGCACGCTGCTGGCGATGGCTGCGGCGATCCACGTGCCGGGCAAGAGCTGGAAAGGCATGCAGCTCGACAAGTCCGGTGACGTGCTCAGCGCCGTCGCGTCGTCCACCAGCCCCGAGCCGACCCTCGGCATTCTCGGCGTCGAGATCTACGACCGCAGCCGCGACATGGTGAACATCCTGGCCTACCGCGCGTACGGCCAGCGCCACGCCTACTTTCCCGACTCCTCGGCAACCTTGTTCGACAAGCGCAACGTGCGGGATGGGCACTACCTGCCCTGGTCGCCCACGGTGTGGTTGACGCACGTGGACGCCATGGGTGTTCCCATGGACGACAACGCGGCCTACTTGATCGCGCTCATCACCGACGAGCAGGCGAGCCCGCAACCCGACTTCGAGCCGCTCGATTCGGTGATCAGCGTCGGGCTCGTGCCCCAGTGTTCAATGAAGGTGACGCGTTCCGAAGAAGGCGGCGACCTTTCGCTCTACGAGGCGCCCGAGCCTTGCGGTTGCTACTACGAAAGCAAGGTCGCGAGCCCGGGCAAAGAGTGTGTCGCGTGCGACGCCAGCCAGCCGTGCAAGAGCGGCACGTGCCGGCACGGCTTCTGCGAGGCGCGGTGAGGATCATGAAAGACGACGCAACCGACGCGCGCACGCCTCTTCGAGCTTGGCTCGGCGGTGCTCTCCTCGCGCTGCAGCTGTGTGCGTGCGGAACGAGCAACGGACCGAGCACGCCAGCCACGCACAAGGCCACGGGCCACGACGCTGGCAGCGCACAAGACGCGGGCGTGGCGTGCTCCACGCATCCGAGCACGCACGAAGAGATCATCAACGCCTGCACCGACGCCGAGGTCGTGGACAAGAATCCCAAGCTCCCGCTGTTGCTCGCCGACGGTGGGCTGCCACCGCTTCCGTAAACGATGTGCGCGAGGCGAGCGGCCGTGTGCGCCCTGTGGCTCGCCGCGGTCGGCCAGGCCGCGCCTGTCCGCGCGCAAGCCGCTGCGCCTTTGGTGACGAGCGAGGCGCACGCCGCTGCGCCGGCTCCGAGTGACGCGGCGCAAGAGAAGCCCGTGTTTGCATTGCGGGTCTCGGGCCTGCTGCAAGTGGACGCGGTCGTGCTCGACCAGGCATCCGTCGACGAAGTCGACCCCGCGACCGGCGCGCCGCTGAACCAAGACCGCTTCGTGCTACGCCGCGCGCGCTTGCGCACGGACGTCGAGCACGGCATCTGGCGCGGCCATCTCACGCTCGACGCGAACACCGTGAACGGACCCGCGTTGCGGATCTTCGGCGCAGAGATCGCCGCGGGCTGGCCGCCCACGCCCGCGCAACCGCAGGTGCTGGCCGCCGTCGGTTTGTTCGTGATCCCGTTTGGCTTCGAGACGGTCGAGCCCGATGGCGAACGCCTGTTTCTCGAAGCGAGCCAGTGGGTCCACGCGTTCTTCCCCGGTCAGCGCGACCTCGGTGGCAGGCTCTCCGGGAGCTGGCGTTTTTTGCGAGGCACGCTCGCGGTGATGAACGGCGAGCCCAGCGCGACCGCCGTCTTTCCGTTGCGCGATCCGAACCGCGCCAAGGATGTCGTGGGCCGTCTCGGCGTCGATGGCGCGCTGAGCTCGGCCGTGCGGGTGCAGGCCGGCTCGTCGCTCCTGCTCGGCACCGGCTTTCATCGCGGGCGGCTCGAGACCAAGGACTCGCTGGTCTGGCGCGACGCGAACGAAGACGGCGTGGTGCAGACGTCGGAGATCCAAGTCATCGCTGGCGCTCCCGCGGAGCCCTCGCACGACTTCGATCGCTTTGCGCTCGGGGGGGACATCGTCGTCGACGCCGAGCTGCCCGTGCTCGGAACCCTGCGCGTGTTCGGCGAGGTCGCATGGGCGAAGAATCTCGATCGCGGGCTGTGGCCCGCCGACCCGATCGCCGTGGGCCGCGACCTGCGCGAGCTCGGTTACGCGATCGGCCTGCGCCAGAGCCTCACGCGCCACGCGGAGGTCGGTGTGCGTTACGACCACTACCAACCGGACTTCGACGCGACCTCTCAGCGCGGCGTGAAGCTGGTCCCCACCGACGCGAGCTTCAGCACGATCGCAGTCGCGGCGGCCTGGCGCACGTTCCGTGGCGGCCGATTGATGCTCGAGTACGACCACAACCACAACCCGCTCGGGCGCGGCGCGAACGGCGCACCGACCACGCTCGCGGCCGACGTGCTGACGCTTCGCGCTCAGTTGGAGCTTTGACGTGCTCGCGCGGATCACGGCGCTCGTTTCTCTGCTCGTGCTCGGCGCGTGCGGCGGTGCGTCGGACGATCCAGGCCTGTCGGCGTTGCTCCGCGTGCAAGGCGCGCAATTCGTCCCTGGGCCGATGCCGAGCCCCGACCGCGGGCCCAAGGTGCGGAGCGCGCGTGTGTCCCACAACGTGCTGGTCGTCGGAACCGAGCGCGAAACCCTGAGCGGGACGCTCGATCCGGCAGCGGGCGCAGTGGCGATCGGGCGACAGCACGATGCGGGCTTCTGGATCGTGACGGTCGGCGTACCGCGCGTGGAAGAGCCCGGCTTGCCCAGCTTCCAGGCACTGCTGGGCCTCGCGCGCGACTTTCCATCTGGGCGCTTCACGCTGCTGCTGAGCGCGACCGACCAGGCAGGTCGCTACGGCCCGCGCACCTCGCTCGCGCTGTCTGCGGCGAGCCCGAGCGCCGATGCCGAGCTCGTGGTTGCGCTGCGTTGGGACGACGACGCGGATCTCGATCTACACGTGATCGATCCCAGCGGGACTGAAATTTGGTCGCGCAACATCAACTCGTGGCAGCCGCCGGCGCCGGGCGCGGCTGCCGACGCGGGGGATTGGCAGGCAGGCGGGCTGCTCGACTTCGACTCGAACGCGCAGTGTGTGATCGACGGCCGCGACGAGGAGCACGTCTCCTGGCAGCAAGCGCCGCCGCACGGCGAGTACCAAGTGCGCGTGGCCACCGCGTCGCTGTGCGGGCAGACGTCCGCGCACTGGTCGGTCGACGTGTCCTTGCGCGGCCGCTCGATCGCGGGTGCGCGCGGCATCAGCCTCGACACGGATACTCAGTTCGGCGCCGGAGCCGGTGCGGGCGCGCGGGCGCTTTCGTTCGCGGTGCCATGACGTGGCTGCCGTGAGCGCGCTTCTGCGGCGAGCGCTCGGCGGTTGCGTCGTGCTCGCGGGCGCGACGCACGGCGCGTACGCGCAAGCCCAAGACGACGCAGCGACGTTCGAAGCACGTGCGGTCGCGGCGCCGGAGCGCGGCGCGGGCGCGGCCTCGCTCGACGCGGACGACGCGCGGAATTCGGGAGGTGCGGCCGGCGAGCCGGCGTTGGCGCTCGCGAACCTGCCCGGTGTTGCGCGCGCTGGGCTCGCCTCGGGCGAGCTCGTGATCTGGGGCTCGCCGCCCGCCGACACCCGCGTTTACGTCGACGGGATCGAGCTGCCGGCGTTGTTTCACCCGGGCGGCTTTCGCACGACGATCCACCCCGCGTTGCTCAGTCGCTTGACGCTCACTCCGGGCGCGCCTGGCCCGGCGCTCGGTGGGGGTCTCGGCGGCGTCGTCGAGCTCGAGACCCGCGACCTCGACACCGAGGCCTCGCATGCCGCGGTCGACGTCACGACCATGGACAGTGCGGCTCTGTTGCACGCTTCGCTCGGCCCGGCGCGTGCGGCCTGGGGCGTGCGCGTGGGCTACTTCGACCGGCTCGAGCCGCTGCTCGCTCCGCGTTCGACCGCGATCGTGCCACTGCCCGCGTATGCCGACGGTATTGCGAAAGCCGAGGTCGATCTCGGCGGGCGCGCGCAGCTCACCGCGCTCTGGCTCGGCAGCCACGACCGGGTCGTTCGAGGCGTCGAAGCCGTGGATCCCGGTTCCTCGCGCACACAAGCCCAGAGCCGCGACTTGCAGCTCGGCTACCTGCGCTACAGCCGCGCATTCGATGACGGTGCGCGCATCGTGCTCACGCCCTTCGTGGCGACCCACGCGCATGCAGAGAGCGATCGCAGCGGCACCGTCCCCTGGGATCTCGACGTGCGCGAGCTTCGCTACGGGCTGCGCGCGGGCTACGCGATGCTCACCGAGGCATTCGACGTTCGGCTCGGTGTGGACAGCAGCGCGGTGCGCAGCGAGATCGGGCGCACAGGCTCGCTCACGCTACCTCCGCGTGAGGGTGACGTCGTGGTCTTCGGCCAGCCGCCAGGCAGTGGGGTCAGCAGCGACCACTTCACCACCTACGATGCAAACGTCGCGCCGCACGCCGAGCTGACGGCGCGCTTCGGGCGTTTCGTGCTTTCCCCGGGCTTCCGGCTCGACGTTCACGCGCTCAGCTCGAGCCGGGCGCGGCCTACGGTTGCGAGCACGCCGCCGATCGGCTTCTCGGACCTGCAAGCCCGGCCCGAGCCGCGCGTCGGGCTGCGTTATCTGGTGAACGACTGGCTCTCGGGCGACGCGCGCGCGGGCCTCACACATCAAGTGGCTGCCCCCGAGGATCGCAGCGCGGTGTTCGGCAATCCGGCGCTCGGGCTCGCGCGTGCATGGACGCTGGCTGCAGGGCCGCGCGCGCGCTTGCTCGCGCTCGTCGACGTCGAGGCCACGGCCTTCTACAAGACGCTCGCTCGCCTGCCGGCGCGCAACCCCACGCAGCCCGTGCCGCTCGCGCAGGGGCTGCTCGCACGCGGCACCGGCGACGCGTACGGCGCGGAGCTGCTCGTGCGGCTGCGCGCCTGGCACGGGCTCTCCGGCCAGCTCGGCTACACGCTC
>JBIOJD010000325.1:0-4763 GCA_044450485.1 Polyangiales bacterium
CCCACCCTTGACTCGACCTCGTTCCGGCGTTCGAATCCCGAGACCGTGTGTCGCAACATCAAGACTCTCTTCAACTTCGATCCTCCCGCGACTGAAGAAGAAATTCGGGCGGCTTCGCTCCAGTTCGTGCGCAAGCTCAGCGGCTTTCAAAAGCCCTCGCAGGCGAACGAAGCCGCGTTCGCGACTGCTGTGGACGACGTGGCCCGCGTGGCGCAAGCCCTGATCTCGTCGCTGGCAACCACCGCGCCACCGAGAGATCGAGCCATCGAGGCGGCAAAAGCCCGCGAGCGCTCGCGCATTCGCTTCGGGGGCGTGCCGAGCAAATGACGCCGAGCCGCGCCCGAGCGCGTCCGGACTTCAGTCGACGGTCGCGAAGTCCGGCAGCGTGCTGGTGCTCGCCGTGGGAGTGGGCAGCATGACCGCCGCGGTCGAGCCGAACAGAATGCACATCTCGGCCGTGAAGGCTTCGTTCGCGAAGTGGAGCGTGCCGATCGATTCCGGCGTGGGCGCCTTCTCGGCCGCAGCGCGTTCGTCCGTGTAGACGATGTGGCAGTTGAAGTGCAGCTTCTCGCCCGGCATCAGCGTGCGGACGCCAGAGGTCGCGCCGTCGGTCAGCGAGTCGGGCGCAGGCGGTGGGTTCTGCGTCATGCTGTCGTAGCGATAGGTCGGCTCGTCGAGCCAGTTGAACGACTGGTAGATGATGTCGAGCGAGCCATCGGGGCGCTCGACCCAGCTGCTGAAGTTGGCGGTCCACGCGTGGCGATGGCCGAACGCCTCGACCAAACGAATCGGCTGCGTGATGTCCCAGGAATAGTGCAGGTCCTGGGTGGTTCCGGGCGGGATGGCGAGGCTTCGGGTCTGGCCGAGGTCGAGCCCGAGGATGCCGTGCATCTGGATCGTCGCGTTGTCTTCCCACCACAAGTTGGTCCAGGCCTCCTTGAGGATGGTCACGCCGAGGGCGTCGAAGTGGTGCATGTTGAAGATGACGCCCGGATTGACCGGAAGCTTGGCGTAGAGCCCATCATCCTCGGCAGGCTTGTCGAGTGACTTTGGGGCGTTCTCGTCGGGGCGCTGCGCGCCGGGCAAGCTGGTGCCGCTGAACAGGCCGTTGGTCGAGGCCGGTCCCCACACCTCTTGCGGCGCCGTCCCGTCGTCGGTCGACACGATCATGTGGTGCGAGCCGGGGCGCATGCGGGCGTAGTTGCGGTAGTAGTTCTGCGGTGAGGGGTTGTCGATCCCGGTCTCGTAGTTGAACTGCTCCTCCTCGCCGTCCTTCATCGTGAACGCATCGGGAACGTTGTCGTAGCCGCTCATGTCGCCGGTCGAAACCTGAGCGAACCACTGCTTGCCCTGCGGGTGCACGCCGTACTGCACGCCCTTGTCGGGTGGCGGCGGCAAGATGCAGAACTGATCGCCGGGGAATTGGGTCTTGTACCAGGGCCACACGTCGACGCAGCGCACGGCGTACGGATTGTTCAGCGTGGGATTGAAGGGCTCGCACGTGTTCGGCAGCACCGAGCCGCCGGGGCTGTAGAGGATGCCGTCGAAGCTGAAGCCGCGGCAGTCCATCGGAATGCCCGTGGCGGTCATCCCGCTGCCCGGACTGCTCGACCCGCCCGACCCCCCAGCCGCCTTGGCGGATTTTCCGCCGGTCCCGCTCGTCGACTTGCCGCTCTTGCCAGCCCCGCCTGAGGCTTTTGGAACGCCAGAGCCGCTGTCTGAACAGGCGACGAAGAAGGTCAGGAGCACCACCACCACCGAGCTCGTTCTGTTCATAAATACTGGTTGGGCATAACAGCACGGAGTGGGACCCGGTGCCAGGGGACAGCTGCGCGCGGGCCCCAGTGGTCCGCATTTGTCAATGGATTGGCGCTGCTTTGGCACCCACGGGGGCGCTTGCGGCAAGCGCCTGCGATGCGCAAGACTCGGCCCACCAGACCCAAACGGCGATCGTCGTCGTTGGGAGTTGAAGAAGGCTGAGCCATGAAGTTTCAGACCGCAGCCGGCTGGCTGCTCGTCGTCGCGCTGCCCAGCGCGCCCGTGCTTGCCGAGGCTTCCAAGACCAAGCCCGCGAGCGAGTCGAGCGCCAAACAGGAGGCAGGGGCAAAGCCGGCCGCAGAGCCGCTGGCAAAGGTTTCGGACGCACCGGCAGGCGTACCGCCCAAAGCGCCGGCCAGTGCGCCGGCCGCAGCGACACCAGCACCACCCAAGGCACCGGCTCCGGACGCCAAGGTCGAAGCGGGCGCAAGCGAGATCGCGACCCACCTGAAGCAGCAAGGCACGAGCGCCGACAAGACCGCGAGCGAGCTGCAGCACGGCGGCGCAACCCCCATCGTCGCAATCAAAGCGCTACGCACCGCGGGCTACACGAACGAGGATCTGATCGCGGGGCTCGCGATCTACGGCGTTACCGGCGAGCGCATCGCAGCGAGCTTGAAGCAAGCCGGGGTTCGCGCGGGGGATTTGGCCCGCGAGCTCGCGGCCAAGGGCAAGTCGTACGACACCATCGCGCTGAGGTTGCACGACACGGGGTTCAACGTGGCTGCGATCGCGCACGCGCTCAAGCTCGCTAGCGCGGACGCAACGGCCCGTGCGAGCGCGTTCAAGGCGCTGGGGCTCAAGCCTGCCGAGGTGGTCAAGCTGCTGCAGGAGCAGAAGGCGAGCGACGAAGAGATCGGCAAGGCGGTCCTCGCCGACAAGCAACCCGCAACCACGGCGATCGACGCGCTCCGCGACGCGGGCATGACCTGGAAGTCGGTGATCGCGGCGTTGCGTGGCAGTGGCACGACCGTCGACGCGATCGCTGTGGCCGCGCACGCCAAGGGCATCGCACCAGGCGACATCGCCACCGGCTTGATCGAAAGCGGGGTTGCGCAGGCCGACGTTGCGGCGGCATTGCGCTCGGCCAGGTACGAGCCGGGCGACATCGCGTGGGGCTTGAAGACCGCCGGCCTCTCGGTGCTCGACGTCGTGCGAGCGCTCAAGAAGGCAGGTGCCAAGCCAGCCGAAGTGTCCCGAGGTCTGCGCAAGCTGATCAGCGACGACGAGGTGTTCGTTGCTGCGCTCAAGCAAGCCGACTACGCACCCGCGATCATCGTGGGCGAGCTCAAAGCAGCCAAGCTCGGTCCAGCGAAGACGGCGGGGCTGCTCAAGCACGCGGGCTTTGGTTGCGACGAAATCGCCAAAGGCTTGAAGACCGACCGCAACCAGCTCGCTGCCGCGCTCAACGACGCCAAGTGTCAGGCGGGCGAGATCGCGAACGCGCTCGCGGCGGTTCACACGCCCCGGCCGGAAATCGTGATGATGCTGAGCAAGCTCGGCGCCGATCGAACCTATGTGGCGCGTGCGCTCAAGGGGCTCGGCGCTCCCACGCTCGAGATCGCCCAGAGCATGCGTCGCGCCGGCTACACGGTGAAGGACATCGCGTTGGCGATGCGCCTGTGCGGCCTTTCGGTGGACGAGGTGGGCAACGCCCTGAGGGGCGCAAAGTACACCAAAGACGAGATCCCGCCAGCGCTGCTGTACGCCGGCTACAAGCGCTAGCGGCTCGCTCGCGAGCTGCGCTTGGACTACGCTTGGGCTCGTGATGACGAGCTCGAGATGCGCATGATCTTCCGGCAGCTCTTCGACCAGGGGTCCAGCACGTACACGTACCTGCTCGCCGACGAGTGGACACGCGAAGCAGTGCTCATCGATCCCGTGTTCGAGCAACACGCCAGGGACGCAGCGCTGATCCGCGAGCTCGGTCTCACGCTGCGCTACACGCTCGACACGCACTGTCACGCGGACCATGTGACCGGCGCATGGCTGATGAAGGCTGCCCTCGGCAGCCGCATCGGCCTCTCCCCGGTTTACCAGGCACAAAACGTGGACCTGCCGTTGAGCCACGGCGACACGGTCCGCTTCGGCGACCAGGTCCTCGAGATCCGCGCCACGCCCGGCCACACTGACGGTTGCCTCTCGTACGTGACCGCCGACCATAGAATGGTGTTCACCGGCGATGCCCTGCTCGTGCGCAGCGCCGGCCGCACGGACTTCCAACAAGGCGACGCGAAGCGCTTGTTTCGCTCGATTCGCGAGCAACTGTTCACGCTGCCCGACGACTGCGCGGTCTACCCGGGTCACGACTACGAGGGACGGACCTCCAGCACGATCGCCGAGGAGCGCCTGCACAACCCGCGCATCGGCGGCGCCGCGCGCGAGGAAGACTTCGTGGGGTACATGAAGAACCTCGGACTACCGCACCCAAAGCAGCTCGCCGTTGCCCTTCCGGCCAACCTGCGCGCGGGGCAGCCGGAGAACGGCGAGCCCGCGCCCACAACGGACTGGGGTCCGGTGATCACGACCTATGCCGGCCTCGGCGAGATCGCCCCCGAATGGGTGGCGTCGCATCGCGCGGAGGTGCACCTGCTCGACGTTCGCAGCGCGGCTGAGTTCGAAGGCGAGCTCGGTCACATCCAAGGCGCGCAGCTCGTCCCACTCGACGACCTGCGAGCGCGTGTGTCCGAGGTGCCAGCGGGCAAGCCCGTGGTCGTCGTGTGCCAATCGGGCAAGCGCTCGGCTCTCGGAACGGTGATCCTTTCGAAGGCCGGTTTGAAACGCGTCGCAAACCTCGCGGGCGGCATGGCCCGCTGGCGCGAGCTCGGCTTGCCGAGCTGACGGGGATCTCAGTGCGTCCATCATCGATCATCTCGACGCCGTTGCTGTGCCGCGCTTGCCGTGGTGCGATGCTCTTCGCGCTGTGTTGCTCTACGATCGGATGC
>JBIOJD010000326.1:0-4712 GCA_044450485.1 Polyangiales bacterium
CCGACCGCCGCGCAAGCCGCGCGCCTGGTCACGCGGTTTCTGCAAGGCGCGATGGCCGCGTACACGACCTCGTGCCCGCGCTACCCCGGCGTGCACAGCGACGAATGGCGCGAGAGCCTCGACCAAGAAGCCAAGACTTAGGGGAGTTTCCCCGGCTCTGCCGGGGCTTTGCCGGGGGATTCATTACTCTAAATTTATGGGACTATAGCGTTCAATTTATACTGAGTTACTCAGTTGCTCACTTGGGTGGTGTCTGCTATCCCAAAACTTGGTGGCCATGCCTTCCGAAGGCGTGGCGGTGGTCAGGTGGAGGGACTCAATCATGCAAGCACGGCATTATCCGCAGAAGCTAATCGCAACTGCTGCAGCAGCCCTCGTATGCGGCTGCGCGGCCGCGGCGGACGGGAAGGGTGCGGGCGCGCCGAGTCTACCCCCCGCAGTCGGAAGCGGCGTTGCGGCCAATGCCAGTCCGATCCCAAACGCCCCAGGTGCTACGGCAACTGGTTCGGGTGGCGTGGGCGCCTTGGTGGCCAATCCTGCGACCAGTACGGGCGGGATCGGTGGTCCAAGTATGGGTGGCGCGCCGGCAAGTCCCGTCCCGGGGGCGTCGGGGTCCGGTGGATCCTCGAGCTCCTCCGGCGCTGGCGGCAGCTCCGGCGGCTCGACCGGGGCTGCGGCCTGCTCCGCGCCACCTTCCCTCCCTACGGTCAGCGGCACCTGCCCCACCATCGCAACCGGCATGATCACGGTGTCCGGACAGCAAGTCCAAGTCTGGGCGGGCACCGGCAAGCCGGGGCCGCTCCTCTTTTACTGGCACGGCACGGGCAGCGTGTCCGCGGAGGCGGTCTGGGCGATCGGGCAGGCGCAGATCGACGCCATCACGGCAGCGGGCGGCGTAGTCGCGTCGTTCACCACGTCCACCACGCAGGGCACCACCACGGGCAACAACGTCTGGTACACGGGCGACTTCGCGATGACCGATCAGATCCTCGCGTGCGCCATCCAACAAAATCGCGTCGACCCGTGCCGGGTCTACTCGGCGGGCGAGAGCGCCGGCGGGCTTCAGACGACGTGGATGGCGTACGCGCGCTCCGGATACCTGGCCGCGGCGGCAACGATCTCGGGTGGGATGACCGACGCCGGCGGCTTCATCCTCGATCCCCCGCCGCAGGACCCGACGAACATCGTGCCCGGGATGGCCATCCATGGCGCCGCGGGGATGGACGTCGTCGTCATCGATTTCGCAGTGGCCAGCGCGGCGTGGGAGGCCGACATCGCGATGCGAGGCGGCTTCTCGATCGATTGCAACACACAGGCCGGACACGCCACCGGCCCGCCAGAGGTAAGCCCCGCGATATGGCAGTTCTTTGAAGACCATCCCTTCAAGATCAAGCCCGAGCCCTACAAGGCTCCGCTCCCGTCGATCTTCCCGAGTTACTGCGTGATCGGCCCGCGGACCAAGGACGGCGGGGCGTCGTAGAGCCACAATCGGCTGATGTACCCGGCTCCGGTTGACCGCGGCGTGTGCACGCTCAGCGCACATCGATGCATCGACACGCTAAACGCCATCGTGGGACGATCGCAGCATCGGTGCCGGTGTCGCAGCCCACAGAACCGAGCGACTCGAACTCGAGCGAGCCGATCGACGGTCGCTATGAGGTCATTCGCGAGGCCGGCCGCGGGGCCATGGGCAGGGTCTACGAGGTGCACGACCGCAGCTCGCAGCAGCGCTTGGCGCTCAAGCAGCTCTCGTCGGACGCGAGCCCGGCGATCACGCTGCTGTTCAAACGCGAGTTCCACACCCTGCGCCAGCTCAACCACCCGAACATCGTGGAAGTGTTCGACTACGGCGTCGACCCAAGAGGCCCGTACTACACGATGGAGCTTCTCGACGGCGCGGACCTGCGCGGCAAAGGCGCCGTCGATTGGCGCGAAGCGTGCGTGCTGCTGTGTGACCTGGCCTCCGCGTTGACGATGCTGCACGCGCGGCGCCTCGTGCATCGAGACCTGAACTACCGCAACGCGCGCAGGACGGCGGACGGCACGCTGAAGCTGCTCGACTTCGGCACGCTCGCCAGCTTCGGGCTGCCGCTCGAGCGCGCCGGCACGGTGGGCTTCGCCTCGCCCGAGGCCGTCTCGGGGCATCACCTGGACGCGCGCAGCGATCTCTACTCGCTCGGTGCGGTCGGCTTCTGGCTGCTGACGGGGAGGCGCGCCCTCGACGCGCGCAACTTCGACGAGTTGGAACCCTTGTGGCACGAGCCCGTTCCGCGGCCATCCTTGCATGTGCCCGAGCTGCCCGAAGCGCTCGACCAGTTGGTCGCTTCGCTGCTGTCGGTGGATCCGCGCTCGCGCCCGGCGAGCGCAGGCGAGGTGATCCATCGCCTGGTGACGATCGCCGCGCTGCCGCCGCGCGCTGGGAGAGCGGCCGACGAAAGCTACCTCGCGATGCCCACACTCGCGGGGCGCACGGTAGAGCTGCAGAGCATGACGCGGACGCTCTCCAGCATGCTCCGCCACCGTCACACTGACCCTCCCGCGCGTGCGTTCACGCGCCCATCCGCGGGCCCATCCGCGGGCCCATCCTCCCATCCGCCCACGACAGTTCGCCCTCCCGCGGTCCCATCGCAGCCGGCGCCTGCGCGCCGCACCCTCGACCTGGGCCCGGCGACCACGTCGAGCGATCGCCCGCTTGCGCTGGTCGTACGCGGCGTTGCGGGGAGCGGGCGCTCGCGCATGCTCGCGGAGCTGGCCGTCGAGGCGCAGCTGGCGGGCGTGGTCACGCTCGCGCTGCACGCCGAGGAGCTGGCCTCGACCGCTGACGCGCTGCCGTCGGAGCTTCTATCGCAGCTACGGATGAAGCGGCCGGAGCTCTTCACCGACCTCGACGAGCGCCAGCTCCGACTCGTCGATTCGCTGGAACGCCAGGGACCGCGCAAGGCGATTCTGCAGCCCGTGGCGCTCGACGATCGACGCGCCCGGGTGCGAGAGCTGCTGCTGCTCTTGCTGCAGCGTGCGGCCCGCGCCCGGGGCGTGCTGATCAACGTGGACGACGCAGATGTGCTGGATGCGCCGGCCGTCGCACTGCTCAACGCGCTGTCGGGTCTGGCGCGCAGCGAGCAGCTCTTGCTGGCGCTGAGCGTGCGCGTCGCCACTCGCCCGGACGGGCCGACGGAGCTCGCGTGGCTGCAGCACCAGGCAGAGGTCGTGGAGCTGTCGCCGCTCGACAAGAGCGCCGTGCAGCAGCTCGCGACCTCGCTCTTCGGCAACGCACCCCACGTGCGAGGGCTGGCCTCGTTTCTGTGGTCCGCCAGCATGGGTCACCCGCTGTCGTGCATGCAGCTCATCGCGCATCTGCTCGAGCAGCAGGTCATTCGACACGAGAGCGGCTACTGGACGCTCCCGGCGCATCCTGCCGAGCACGGGGTACCGGAGAGCCTCTCCGCGACCCTGCGCGCGCGCGTCTCGACGCTCAGCGACGCCGCGCGCGAGTTGCTCGAGCTGCTCAGTCTGTTCGAGGGCAAGCTCGCCGTCGAGCGCTGTGTCGCCCTCTCGAGCAGCGACGACGGGCCGCCTGACGCGCGCGTGCTGATCGCGCTCGACGAGCTGGTCGCACGTGGTCTCTTGGCAGGCGGCCGTTCCCGCGCGCGTCTTGCCCACGACGCGCTGCGCCAGATGTTGGTGCGGGAGATGGATGAAGCGAAGCGAGCGGTCCTGCATCGACGCGTCGGCGAACGCCTGGCCGAGGTCGACAAGCCCACGACCGATGACCTGCTCGATGCGGCCGATCACCTGATGCGCGCAGGCGAAGAAGAGCGCGGCGCCGCGATCCTGAGCCGTGCAACGCGCGCCAATCCGTTCCTGGCCATGGAGCTGGGTGCGCGCGCGAACCCGGTGCTGCAGCGGGCAGAGACGATCTTCCTTCGCGGCGGCATGTCGCGTGCGCACGTGATGCGTCTGCGTGCGGCGCGCATTTCCGGGCAGATCTTCATCGCCGATCCACCCGACGACGCGGATGCGGCGTGCCAGGAGTTGTTCGTGGACTCCGGCTTAGCCCGCTTCGAGGCAGGCGAGGGACACGGGGACCCGTCGCAGCGCTTCCTCCAGGCGATGGCCGCGCAAGAGGAGGTGTACGCCGCAACCCCCGCGCAGCAGCGCGGGCTCCCGCCGCCCGAGGCGCTCATCAGGCTCGCCGCGATCGCGCTGCCGCTCGTGCAGCAGCGCGGCTTCCGGCTGGATTTGCCGGGGCAGCGGCGCGCCGCGCGCTACGTGGCGCCGCTGGCCCATTCACCCTCGGCCGCGGCGCTGTGCGAGTCGGCGCAGTCCTCACTGGCAACGCACGCGGGTCGCGACTCGAGGGCTCGGGAACATTCCGCCCGCGCGCTCGCGCTGCTGGCGGAGGTGAGAGCCGCGTCCGGACCAGCGCCGCTGCTCGACGTATGGATGTCCGAAGTTCACGCGGCTGCCGGCATCCGCAACGCGCGCGTGGCCAGGCTCGCGATCGCCCATGCCGAAGCGCTCGAGCGCTCGTCGTTCGCTCGGGTCTTCGTGCTCGAGGTACTGATCACGCGCTACCTGGTGCACCTGCTGCGCGGTGAGCAGGCGGCAGCCGAAGCGCTGGAGGACGATCTCGAGGTGGCCCGCGTGCAGCAGCGCTCGGGCGTGCACCTTGGCGGCATGCTCGCGCTGCACCGCGCCGAGGGCTATGCCCA
>JBIOJD010000327.1:0-4691 GCA_044450485.1 Polyangiales bacterium
GTTCACGCGCAGATCGGCGACCAGTACGTCGTGTTCGCGCTGGCGAGCCTGCAGGCGCTGGCCGGCATGCTGCTGATCGATCGAATGCGGCGGCGTCTTTTCCCGGCGCTTCCCGCCGTGCTCTCCGTGCTGGCCATGGCCGTGTTCGCCTTCGTCAACCCGACGCCCTACAACCTGTCGCGCGCCGGTGTCTACGAGGCGGCCATCGTCGGCGGGCACGCCTTCCTGGTCGCTGGGCTGCTGTTCGCCTTCGACGCGATGTCGGTGCCGGGCCGCCAGCGCTCCCGACTCGCGCTTGCGGGAACATCTTGGGCCTTGGCGCTCGCGTGCCGCGCGTCGATCGCGCCAGCCATCGCGCTGCTGGTCGCCGCGACATGCTGGCTGGTCGCGCCGCGCGATGCGGGCCGCTGGCGGTTGCGCGCGCGAGCGCTCGCATGGCTAAGCACGCCGATCGCCGTCGGGATCGGCCTGATGCTGACCTACAACGAGCTGCGTTTCGACGACTGGCTCGACTTTGGCCGGCACTACCAGTTGTCGTGGATCGCGTTCGGCTCCTCGGAGGCATTCATCCCGGTGAACGCGTGGAGCTACGCGCTACGCCCGTTCGAGCTCCGCTGCACGTTCCCGTTCGTCTACGGCGTCACCGACATGGGCGCGGCCGCGCTTCCGAGTTGGCTGGACCTGCCCAACGGCTACATCGTCTACGAGCCCGTGGTCGGCTGCGTCCTGGCCATCCCGTGGGCGTGGGTCGCCCCGGTCACCGCCGTGGCCGGTGCTCGCGGCATGTGGTCGGTTGCCCGAGGCCGCGCAGGCGCCGACCCGCCCGCGGAAGCTTGGCTGGCCGTGGCCACGACAGTCGCTGCCGTCGCCAGCTTCCTCGTGCCGCTGACGCTGTTTTGGGCAACGATGCGCTTCCTCGGCGACGCCACGCCCGCGCTCACTCTGGCCAGCGCAGTCGGGTGGTGGCTATGTTACCGGCGCGCCAGCGAGCGGCGATGGCTACGTCGGCTGATCGCGTCGTGCGCGCTGGTGACCGCGCTCGCGACCGTCGCGACCGGTGTCGCGTTGGGGTTCGAAGGCCAGTACAAGCACTTCCGCGAGCACAATCCGGGGCTGCTCGACCGCCTGGAGAAGCATCTGTCGTTCTGCTAGCGCGCACCCGCGCTTCAGTTCCTCACTGCGCGCGGCCGTCAGGGGTCGGCCCGGGGGCGGTCTGCGGTGCGCCCGGGACGCGCTCGGATTGGTTCTCGATCACTCGTTCGACCTTGTCTTGGTCCGTCGTGGTCGCCCGTTTGCGATTGGCCGGCAGCGCCTGGTCGCTCTGCGCCATGCCCGCGGCCTTGTCCGCCTTGGCGCGGGCCGCTGCGGCGGCGTTCGCGTCGCGTGAACTGCCCGCCATCGCGGCTGTGGTCGCTGTCTCGCGCTTGCTGTCGCTCGCCACCTTCTTGTCGTCGGCCGCCATCGCGGCCGCGATCTCGGCCTCGCTACGCGGCTTGCGCGCCTTCTTCTCTTGGGTCGCGCTGGTTGCGGGGGCGGCGATGCTGGCGCTGGCGGTCGTCACTGGTGTGACAGCGCTCGGGCCTTGCGGCGGAGCACCGACGACTGTTGCCGACAATGCGCTCGTCCTGGGCTGGCTCGACTCCCGAGAGTCGCTCGGTGCACGTGCTCCCGCGCTGGCTGCGGTCGGCGGTGCGACGCTTTGCGGTTCGAGGCTGCGTGAGCTCGCGGCTTGACCGACTTGCGAGCCGCCCGAGGGCGCGACCGAAGCCTGAGTCGCGCTGAGCGCGGGTTGCACGCGCGCCGCGGGGCGCGCACGGATGGCATCGCCGCCGGCGGGGCTGGTCGGCGCTGCCGACGCCGCAGCAGCGGGTGCGCCAGTCGGGGTTCCCGTCGCCACTCGGCTCGTCGCGGCTTCGGGTTTGGTTGCCGCTGCGGGTTGCGCCGTGCTGGCAGCGTCCGTCGCCGCCGCGGTCGCCGTGCTCGCGCCCGCGCTCACCGGCGCCTGGCCAGAGCCTTCGGCGCTCGCGCTGGCACCGCCCGCGTTGGGCGCTTCGGAGCCGCTGCTCTCTTCGCCGCCGGTAGAGGTCGAAGTCGAGTAGGACTTCTCGAAGGTGGTGTGGATGTCGCAGCCGCACAGCACGAGCAGCAGCGAGGTCAGGGTGCGGTGAGCGCGAAGGGCGTGCATAAGGTCCTCGTGGGCAGGTGTGCGGAGCAGCATGGAACGACGAAAACGCAGACTCCGCAACCTGCGGTCGAGACGCGCTCCCGAGCTTGCGGATTCATGTGTACGAGCTGCGCCTGCGGACTCAGCGCGCGGCTTCTCGCACCATCTCGTCGAGGCGGTGCAGCGCGAGATCGATGCGGTCTTTCGCCGGCCCGAACGAGAAGCGCATGTGGTGGCGAAAGCGCGAGGCGCGTCCAACGCGACGCTGGCCTGGGTCGACGTCGAAGAACGTGCCCGGCACGGTGATCACCTTCTTCTTGAGCGCGGCCTTGAAGAACGCAGTGCCCGTGTTGATCGAATCAGGCAGCGCGCTCAGGTCGCCCCATGCGTAGAACGTGCCCTCGGGCTCGCAGTCGAAGCGCACCCCTAGGTCGCGCAGGCCGTTGACCATCGCGTCGCGCTTCTGGCGAAACGTGGCGCGCAGAGCCGCGGTCTCGCGCTCCACGTGATCGGGTGCCAGCAGATCCACCGCGGCGCGCTGCATCGGCGCCGAAGCGCCGCCATCCAAGAACGAGCCGGCGCTGGTAATCGACTCGATGACCTTCTTCGGGCCGACCGTCCACGTGACGCGCCATCCTGGGTAGCGCCAGTTCTTGGTCAGACCGTCGAAGATCACGATCGGATCGCGGTCCACGTCTTCCACGTAACGCGCCGCGCTGACCACGCTCTCGTTTCCAATCCAGACGTAGTGCGAGTAGAATTCGTCGAGCAGCAAGGTGCAGTCGAGCTCGCGCGCGATGCCGACCCAGTCGGCGAGCTCCTGGCCGTGCACCACCTTGCCGGTGGGGTTGCAGGGATTGGACATCAGGATCGCGGCCAGGCCGCGGCCGAGGATCTCGCGGCGGAGCTGCTCGGTCGTGAACTGATAGCCGCGCTCTGGATCGAGCAGGATCGGGATCGGAGTGAAGCGTCGGAAGATGTCGAGCAGCTCTTCGTAGGCCGTGTAATCCGGCAAGAAATGTCCGAGGTTGATCTGCGCGACCGCGGCGCAAGCGCGGGTCAGCGAGACGCGCCCGCCGCTGCTGATGCTCACGTTCTCGGCCGAGTATTGCGACGGCATCCCGCGACGCAGCAGCCGGTTGTACAGACCGGCCACGGCCTCGCGCAGCTCCCACAGCCCGGAGATCGGCGCGTAGTCTTGGTCGAAGCCGTTGATCTCGATCGAGGTGACGCGCGGGGGAGCGCCGGGTAGGGCTCCGGTGTCCGGCTGGCCTTGGCCGAGGTTGCACCAGTCCTCGTGGTGCATGCGGAAGCCGAGCTTCTCGGCCTCGGTCATCACGTAGATGACGCCCGTGCGCGGGACCGGCCGGAAAGCGTCCGGAGTGGTCGGCGGTTTGATGCTGCTCATAAGGGGCGGACTCTAGCACCGAACGCCTGGCCCGACAGCACGGGCATGCGTTCGGGCGGACGGCAGACAGGCTCCTGCGACGCATGCAGTGCGACCTTCGCGGGTGCGGGTTTCCTCGCCCTGCTATGCTCGCACGCGTGGCGCACTTGGACGTGATCCGCATTCGCGGGCTCGAGGTGGACTGCGTGGTCGGGGTGTACCCCCACGAGCGCCACGAGCCGCAGCCGCTCGTCCTCGATGCGGAGCTTTGGCTCGACACCGAGCTCGCGGCGCGCAAAGAGCGCCTGGGCCGCTCGATCGACTACGCGCAGGTGAGCGATCAGCTCGCGTTTCTGCTGCGCAATGGGCGCTTTCGCATGCTCGAGACGGCGGCGCACGCGCTCTGCCGCTACCTACTCGCGCCGCCTGCGCCGGCCGAGCAGCGGGCTCGGCTAGCACGCGCGCGCGTCACGTTGACCAAGCCGACCGCGCTCGGGGGCCGCGCGGTGCCCTCGCTCGAGATCACGCGCGACGCGAGCTGGGTCGCGTTGACGACCGAACAGAAAGCGTTCGGCACGGTCGACGTGATCCACGAGACGCGCGACGCAGGGATCTATCGCTTGAACATCGCTCCCGGCCGCGCCATCCCCCTGCACGTGCACCGCGTGATGCAGGAAACGGAAATGGTGCTGACGTCGGGACTGTGGTGTCAGGGCCGGCCCGTGCCGGCTGGCACCGTGCACCGTTGGCCCAAGGGCGCGGCGCATTGCTATGACAACCCCACGCGTCGCACACAGACCGTGCTGTGCGTGGACTCGCCGCCCTTCACGCAAGAGGACGAGATCGCCGTGACCGGCGCGCCGGCCGACGTGCAGGCCGAGGCGTGAGCGGGGCCAGCGCGAGAGCCGTGCTTCCGGGCCGTGTGCTGCTCACGGGCGGGAGCCGCGGCATCGGTCGTGCGATCGCCGCCGCGCTGCTGCGTGAAGGCGCGCGCCTGGCGCTTGTGGGTCGAGATCTCGACACGCTGCGCGCAGTTCTAGGTGATGCTCCCGGTCACGCGCTGATCGTGTGCGACCTCGAACATGTCGAGCAGTCAGAGGCCTGCGTGCAACGCGCGGCCGCCGCGCTGTCGGGGCTCGA
>JBIOJD010000328.1:0-4682 GCA_044450485.1 Polyangiales bacterium
GGAGTCGCGTGACTCCCCGTCAATTAGCCAGCTTGAAGGGGAACTTCACGTCGAAGGTGTCCTTCTGGAACTTCGGGAAGGGTGTGCTTCGAACGGCTTTCTCCACGCAGCTCTTGGCCGCGTCGTCCACGCCCGAGACGCTGACGCTCGTCGCGCGTCCCTTGCTGCCTGTGATCGTGATCGCGGCGGTCGCCACGCCCGTACCCTTGCAGGCTGCGGCTTTGGCCTTGGCCTTCGAGAGTGCGGCGAGCATGTCGTCGCGGCTCGGCGTCGACGGCAGATCGCTCGCCGGCTTGGCCTCAGACTCGCTCTTTGGCGGAGGCTTCTTCGCGCTCACGGCGCCGTCGAGCAGCTCGTCGATGCTGGCGCTGCCGCCCTTCTTCGGCGCGCGCTCCGTGCGCTCCGGGTCCTTGGCGATCAACGCATCGATGTCCGCCGACGAGGTTTGTTTGTTTGCGCTCGCCTTCGGGGCGCTCGGCTTACCGCTCGCGATGATCGCCTCGGGGTCGCTCTCGTGCTTGGCCACCCCGTGCTTGCTCGCGTGACGCGGCGAGTCATCCGAGCTGCTGGCGCGCGGCTCGCGCTTCACGCTCTCGTGTGTGCGTTGGCGTTGCCGCGTGTCGGCGGCCGCCACCTTCTCGGGCTGCGGCGCGGGGGTCTCGATCACGGCCTCTGGCTCTGGTGCTGCGGCTGCTGGCGCGGGCTGCGCGATCGGTTGAGCCGCGGCCACCTGCATCGGCGCCACGACGGGCTGCGGGGCGACGACGGATTGCGGCACGACGGCCACTGCGACCGGCCTTCGCGTCACCAGCGCAACCGTGACCACCAGCGCGGTCAGCACCATGCCGAGCCCGACGACACCGGCGATCACCTTGGTCCGGAAATCGATGCCGTCACCGCCGCGCACGACGGGCAGCGCCATCGGGGACATGGTGTCGAGTGGCGAGATGTCGTGACCGGAGATCGGCTTCCAGCTGTCCACGGGCTCGAGGTCCACCATCGAAGCCACGTCGATCAGACCCGAGCCATTGCCCGAAGCAAAGCCGGGCTTCGGGCTCGGTGCCGCGGACACGAGGTTCGGGATCGACACCGCGCTCAGCGCGCGGATCTGATCCACCGAGAATTGCACCGTGCCTTCGCGCGGTATTCCGCTGAGCAAGTCTGCACTGCTCACGCGCGGGCTCGGCGCCTGCGGCGCATCGTCGAACGGATCGCTGCCCATGCTCGCAAGCCGCGGCTCCGGTCGCGAGCTCACGCGGTTGCGGGCTTGCGGCGGCGGCGCCGGAGGTCGTGACGGGCGAGGCGCTGATGCACTTTTCACCGCGGCGACTTCGTTCAACGGTTTCCAATCGGGCCAGCCATCGCGGTAGATCAGCGCGTCCGCGGCCATGTTGCCGTTGGCGATGAAGCTTCTGATCTCGTCCAGCGCATAGGGGCCCTGTGCCGCATCGCCGATCGAGACATGCCACACCGGCGAAGCGTCGCTTTCGGCGCTGCTTGCGTTCTCGCCGTCGAGGTCGAGGGGCAGCAAGTCGGAGCCCGTGTTGTCGAGCACGATCGACTCGCCGCACTTCTTGCAGCGCAGCTTGACCTTGCGCCCGCTGACTTTCTCGTCCGCTACGGAATACGACGCCCCACAATGTTGGCAACCGACCTTCATGCGACCACCTCGATGCTGCCGAAGAACAACCTTGCCGTTCCAAGCGGCAACGAATGCTCCGTCCCGTTTCAGCCCTGAGCCCCCACAACGATATCACCGTCTGGGGAGTGCAGAACCCCTGAACTGTGCAGGGAGCGTACAAGGCTGTGCCGGCGCCTACCAGACAGCTCTAGCCGCAATCGGCGCGATTGAGCGATTAGGACAGGCCGAGCGTGCTGCGGAAAATTGGCCTCATCCTGGCCCAATTCAGCAGTAGTTACTGCGCGTTATCAACGGTCGAGAGCGCGCCGAACCGGCTCAAGCGACGGCGCCACGCAGGCCTTCCAGCATTTGCCTGCCGACCGCGCTGGCATCGCGCTCGATCACGCTTCGCATCGGACCGATCAGCGCGAGCAGTCCTGTGAACGGCTCGGCAGAGCGCACGCGCGTTCGCGTCGGTCCAATCGGCTCGAAGAAGAAAGAGTGCTCTCCGACGAGCAGCCCCGGCACGCCTCCGCGCCACGACAGCTCCGAGCTCGCCCGCACGCGAAGCACGCGCAGCGGCGCGACGAGGCCGCCGCCCATCCTCACGACGATGCGATCGCCCGCCACGAGCGCGCGCGCAGGGCCGCGCACCGGCCTGAACGCATCCGGCATCCATTCGCTCCAGGTGCGGAAGTCGACGAGCTTTCCGAACAAGGTGTCGACGTTGGCGTCGATCTCGAGCTCCGCCTGCGCGATCAGGGCCATGCCGCCACCTCGCTTGCGAGGCTCGGCTCTTAGCACGCCGTCGAGCCCCCACAAAGCGCGGTGCTCATTTGCATTCTGACGGCTTCAGCCAATCCGGAATCAGCCCAGCATCGTCGGCGGCATAGATCAACGCATCATTGCCTTCCCGGCGCGCGTGCAGCGGCGCGTCCGGATTGGCGAGCGCGGCGGTCACCACGCGATCGGCGCTTGCGGCATCCGCCATGTGGACGCGCCAGCTCACGCTGGCCTGCATGCTGCCCGCGTCGAAATAGACCCAGACCTCGTCGTTGCGCCAGAGCAGCGAGGTCGCCCACGCCTCTGCGTCGTCCATGTTGGGCCCGGCCAGGAAGCCATAGAGCTGCATCGAGCCGAAACGGTCGTGGCCGGCGAGCGCGTAGCTGTCGTTTGGCGCAGCGCTCTGGCAGTCGCGCGCGGCAAGAGCCGGCGAGCGCCCGTGATCGAAGCTCGTCATCAGAGCGAGCTCGCTGGTCGGAAAATCCGTGCCCAAGCGCCGCACCGCAGCATTGCCGCCGACGAGCCATGCGCGCGTGAGGTAGTCGCCGCCGAGCGGGTACACGAACCAGGATACGGCGTAGAAGTGCGACTGCTCTTGGCCGAGGTTCTGGCGCAGGCTCGCGGCCCAGTTCCCGTAGTAGCGGTCCCAGAGCACGCTCTGCGGTTTGATCTGGTCGATCTCGGCGCGCGCGAGGTGCTCGTAGAGCGTGGCCTCGCCCTCGATCAGCGCCTGCGAGGCGAAGTACCCGTCGGTGCTGTGGCTCACGGCTTCGCCGGCGCGCTCGCGCGCCTGGAACGCGTGCACCAGCTCGTGCGCGAGCAACTCCGTGTCCGAGGCGTCGTCGCGCGCACCGCCGCGGTCGATGACTGTGACCTCTCCGGTGGCCGACGAGAAGAACGCGGCGACGTTTTCCACGTTGTTGGCCACCGAGGCCTGGGTGGCCGATACGCTCGGCGTGACCAGCCCGAGCAGCTGCAACGCGGCGTTCCACGGGTCGACGGCTTGCTGCTTCGGCGTTTGCTGAGACGCCTTTTGCTGCGCGGCGTCCTGCCGTAGCAGCTCCGCGCGATAGGCCGCGAGCGACACGGTGTGGATCGGCGGCAACCCCGCGAACGGATCGAAGCCGTCACCTCGCAAGCGCACGACGGCGTAGTAGACGTCGCGCTGGCACGAAGCGTCGGCGATGTTGCAGGCCGTGAGCTCCGCGCTCCGCCCACAGCCGCATGAGAGCAGCAGACCTGCGAACAGCGCGCGCGCACGCGTCGTCACAACACGCCACCTCCGGATAGATGCATACCCCAAACGCCTGGTCCGCGCTCTCCTGCGAGCGGTTCATCCAGGTTGCCGGTGAAGCGCGCCTCGACGAATGCGCGGCCGAGCATGACGCGCAGCCACGGCTCGAGCGCGAGCTGAAGCATGTCGAGCCCGGCGGGCATGATCACGGCTTTGAGTCGCAAGCCGAGGCGAACGGGGCCCTTCTGCGTCGACAGGCCGACCAGCGTGGGGATGAACACGTTCACGGGGTCGCGGCCGTACGCCTCGTACAGCGGAAAGAGCACGGCGGGCGCGGCGGCGACCTCGAACGCGACGTCGGGCGCGAGGTCGAAGTCGAGCCTTCCGTAACAGAGCGCGGAGAGCCGAGCCGGCGCCCAGAGCCAGACCTCCCACAACCCGTCCAGACCTTCGGCATAGTCGAAAGCCGCATGCTGCAGCCGACCCTGCCCAGCGCTGTCGATGCGCGCGAGCGGCGCGGTCGCGCCGACGGCGACTCGATAGCTCACGCCCTGCCAAGTTCCGCGTAGCATGCCGAGGATCGCGGGATTGCCGGAGCGCAAGATCGTCTCCGTGCCGCCGATGCTCGCGCTCGACGCGAAGCCGATCGCGCCGTAGTCGGCCGCGATCGAGAAGTGCGCGTCGAATGCGTACTGCGCGCTCAGTCGCGGTGCGAGCACGTGCAGGCTCGCCGCGTCCTCGGTAGTCTGGAAGTAGCTGAGCTCGCCGCCGAGCGAAACGTGCCGAGCTTCGAGCGGCAAGGTGATGGCTTGCGCGTGCGCATGCGAGGCGAGCGGCCACAGCACGCACGCGGTCAACAACGCTTGCCAACCGGATTGCCGCACGGCGCAGACACTAGCCGTGCGCACCAGCTCTTGCCAGGACCATTTCCAGGTGCACGGCCCTCAAGGGCAAGTACCAGTGCTGGGGCAGCGGTAACCAAGGCGTCACCGTCGTTCCTCCCGGCGTGCCTTGATCCGCCGCAGACTGCCGGCCGAGCGGGAC
>JBIOJD010000329.1:0-4677 GCA_044450485.1 Polyangiales bacterium
CGACCCCCCTCCGCCGCCGACGACGGGCGGCTTGCAGTGCGGCGGCATCGCGTGTCCCTTCGCTGCCGATCCGATCCGACAGTGCTGCACCGCGCAGAGCGACGTGGATCAAGGCGCGGCGCGCGCGACCGATCGCTGCGGTTTGGACTTCAGCGCTCAGAAAACCGATTTCTTCGGCAGCATGTGCTGGCAGCGCGATCAGCTCGGGGTGGTGGACGACACGTGTCCGGGCGTGATGGTGGACATCCATTCCCAAGAGCCGGGCTGCTGCAGCGACGAGGGCCGCTGCGGCGGCGTCAACGCCGATCGCGCGCTCGGCTGCCACTACGATCCCGGGAAGCCGGCGCAAGCGTGCGGTGTCGCCCCCGGTGGTCCAGACGCGGGCGTGAGCTGCGACCCGCTGGGCGTGTTCGGCGTTCGCATGCAGGTGGACATGGCGTGGGGTGGACGCTCGGGCGGGCTCGTCGGGCTCACTGACGACGGCCGCGGGATGCTCGTGGTGCATCTGCTCGCAACCATAGACAGCATCGATCCGACCACGCGGGAGCTGCACGGCATGATGCAACCGTGCGGCGTCGAGCTCCCCACCTTTTACAGCACGACGCTGTGCGAGGCCTATCAACCGGTGTTTCCGACGGCGTTGTGGCAGAGCAGCGCGATGCCTCGGTTTCCGCTCAGCGGCCACATGCAATGCCTGCAGCCGGGCTGCATCGAGAGCATCGACGCGCAGACCGTGCTGGTCGGGATCGAGCTTCAGAACCCAGAAGCGCCGTGGCCAACCTCTGATCAGACCGCCCAGCTCGCATGCAACAGCGGCACGGGCGCGAAGTGCTTTCCCGATCACGATGGCGACGGGCTGCCGGGCGTGACTGCGCGGATCACGACCCAAGGGACGTCGACAGGCGGCACCGGGTGCTCGGGCAAGTACACGGACCAAGGCGCTCCGCTCAGCGCGAGCCCGGCGGCCATCATTGGTGGCGTGCGCCGCACCGATCGGGTCGAAATCGGCGTACGCATGAAGTTCGGTGGCTCTGCCACGCTCGGCGACGCATGCAACTTGGGTCACGGCTCGGGCATCGCGGAGTTCGTCAACTCGCGCGGGTGGGGCTGTCTGGTGGAGCCCGGCACCTACAACTTCCCCTTCTATCAGCCGGCGGGTGCCAACGACGCATGCCAAGCGGCCGAAGCGTCCTTCATGGACGCAAACCTCCCCGTCTACAACATCCTCGCGGTCGGTCAGGCGCCCGATACCAAGCTCAAGCTCGTGGACACGTCGAAGAGCGACGGTCCACAGATGAGCCTCGTTCGCTTGGGCGCCGCCGGCGCTAGCGCAACCTGCGCCGACGTACGCGCCGCCACTTATCCCTGAGGAACGCTCAGGCCTTGGGCGCTTCGTGAAGCGCGAAGGGCACCCCTTGCGGGTCCATCAGCTGCACGATGCGCGCGCCGCCGGGGACTTCCATCGGACCGTTCATGACCTTCGCACCGCGCTTGGTGGCGCGCGCGATCGCGGCGTCGATGTCCGAAATGCTCGTGTAGTAGAGCCACATGGGAGGCATCGGGCCGCCGGCGGGCGTCGTCATCATGCCGCCGATTCGGCGGTCGCCGATGCCGTAGATGCGATAGGTCTCCCCGGGGCCCATCTGCATCTCTTGGAGGATCTTCCACCCGAAGAGCTCTGAATAGAAACCAAACGCGGCGCCGCTGTCGGTCGTGAGCAACTCGCTCCAACAGAACTCGCCGTCCTTCGCGGCGTCGTGCGCGGCCATCGTGGCGCTCGGCCCGAAGACCGACAGGCCTGCGCCCTGCGGATCGCCGATCAGCGCGAAGCGGCCAACCGTCGGTATGTCTTCGGGCGCCTTGTGGACCTTGCCGCCGAGCTTCTGTGCGCGCGCGACGATCGCGTCCACGTCGGCCACACGCACGTGGCCGAACCAACCGGGTCGCGCGCCCATCTTGGCCGCCTGATCGTCGATCTGCACGACGCCGCCGAGCGGCCCCTGGCTGCCGACCCACATCACGTAATCGTCACCTGAGCCAAACGGTTGTGTCTTCCAACCGATGACCTCGCCGTAGAACGCGATCGCCGCCTTGGCATCGCTCGCCATCAGCTCGTACCAGACGAAGGTCCCCGTTTCCGATTCAGCCATGTTGTACCTCCCTCCGCGCGATCCGCGCGCCCGTTTTGCGAGCCGCGAGTATGAGCCCGTCTTGCAGCCGCGGCAACCGACGCTCGACGCGAGCTGAGCATCGCAATGCGCTCGTGACACGTTCATGGCATGCCTGGACAGGTCGGCAGATGCATGACATATTCGGTCGGATGTCATACAAGCCTAGACGCAAGCGCGCGATCACCGTTCGTGTTCCCGAAGCTCGGCTCAAGCAGGTGATGCGGGCGAGACGCATCGCCACGCAATCGGAGCTCATCAACACGTTGCTGGACGAAGAAGCGGAGAAGATCAGCTCGCGCCAAGCGCTCGAGGCCACGGCAGGGACGCTGAGGTCCCGCGATTTCGATGATCGCCTTCTTTGACACGAGCGTGCACGTCGACGTTCTGCGCGGACAGCTTCGTCTCGCCGACGTTCTGGCGCGCATTCATGGTGGGCCCGTTCGGCTCAGCCCAGTCGTTGCGAGCGAGCTGCTCCGTGGCGCATCCGGCAAGGCCGTCCGGACCGTAGAAAGGCTCGTATCGTCGCTCACCCCGATCGAGCCCCCGTCATGGCGAAACGCATGGCTGGAAACCGGTCGCCTGCTCCCGAGCGCTTTTCGGAACCACGAAGGCCTGGGTCTTGCGCGACTGCAGAACGACGTGCTTCTCGCTCTGACGGCCCGGCATACGGGCGCGGTGCTCGTGTCGAAGGACCGCCACTTCAAAGAGCTCCAGCGCCACGTCCGCTTTGCGGCTCTCGTTCTTCCCTGAGAACGGCTCAGCGTAGCTTGACCAGCAGCTCTTTGCCCTCGGCGGCGTCGACCATGCGGCAGAAGGCTGAGAACGCACCGTAGTCTTTCACCCCGATGCGCATCGCGGGCACGCGGAGCGTGCGCTCGATGACCAGCGCTCCGTTCTCGAGGCGGCTCTTCTGGTCGAAGCGCGGCCGGCTCGGGATCGCGGCTTGCAGCGCGACCGGCTCTGGCGCAACGGGAAGCGACGCGCCCTTCGGAAAGTGGAAGCGCAACACGAGCTCGATCTCGAGTGGGGCCGGCACCAGCTCGTCGGTCGTGCGCTGGGCTGCCTGCGCGTAGTTTTGCGCCAGGCGGCTTGCCAGCATCGGCGGCAGCGCCCAGCTCTCGCCCACCCGACGCCCTAGGGCACCGAGATCGAAACCGTATTGCAACGAGAGGGTTTCGGCGTCTTGTTCGCGCCCGGTGATCTTCAGCGTGGTGAGATGCGCGCCGGGCAGCAAGCGTGCGACGTACTCCTCACCGAAGCGCCGGTTGAGCTCGGCCGCAGGGACGCTCTCGAGCTGCGCGCGCCACGCGACCGCGCCCATGCCGTGCAAGGTCTCGACGACCGAGACGCGCGCGCCGCCGTCCTGGGCGACCGCGATGTCGAGCTCGAGACGCCTCGCATCTTGTCCAGCTTGCGGCGCGGGCGAGAGCGTGTGCTCGGCCCCGGCGGTCAGCAGCAACGCGGGCTGACCGCGCAACAGCGGCGGCACGTACCCGAATGGTGCGTAGCGCTCGACCGTGTACAGCCACTGCGCCTTCGGGCCGTCGCCGTAGGTCACGAACAGGTGCTCGTAGGTGTCGCCGTCGGCCATCTCCGAAGGCACCGTGTCCCCCGACGCGCTGCGCACGAGCGCGAGCTTCGCCGGCACACCGGCTAGGCCGAGCATGTAGTGCAGCACGCGCGCGCGGTTGCCGGTGCGCGCGCGCAGCATCACCGCCGCTTGCGAGAACAAGTCGTCGTTGTTCTCGACGTGCTCGAGCACCCACGCGTAGAGGCGCTTGGCGCGCTGCGCGAAGTCACCTGGGTCCGCGTCGCCCACGATCTGCTGCACCAGCGCCGCGATCTCCGGGTCGTTGATGTTTCGGTCTGCGAGCGCGTCGCGCAGGCTGTCGACGAAGGTGGACCAGTCCGCGCGCGCACCGATTCGCACCGAAGGCAAGAACTCGCGCGCCGACACCGCGTTCGGCTCGGGCTTGAGCGGGATGCTCTGATCGACCTGGAAGTTCCAGACACGCAGGTTGCCAGAGATGAGCTCCTCGACCTTGGGCGCGGGGCCACGCGGGTCGACGCTCAGGGCCATGGTCTTCGGCGCGATCACCACCATCTGGCTGTGGTCGAAGGGGATCTCGAAGCTCTTGAAGTAGAAGCGCTCGCCGGCGTAGCCGCCCGGGAAGGCTTCGGAAGGATCCTTGTAATCGATGTACTCGAGCTCGACGTAGTCGCCCGGCGTCACCGTCGGCAGAGAAATCTCTTCCTTGCCCTCGATCGCGTCGGCCTCCAGGCGCCGCCCGTCGGGCTTGATGGTTTGCAGCTTGAGGACGTGTGCGCCCTCGGGCACGCGCACCTCGGCGAGCTGATTGACGGCCTCGTCGCTCTGCGCCTTCTCGATCGTGTGCACGAGCTCGACCGAGGAGCCGTCTTGCAGCACGGCCACCGCCATGTAGTCGAACACGAGCACCTGAGGCGCGTCGTAGCTGCGGCCAGAGGCCTCGAAGCGCTTGATCGC
>JBIOJD010000330.1:0-4666 GCA_044450485.1 Polyangiales bacterium
GGCGGCGGCTCGCCCTCGATCAGCGCGCGGCTCGACTCTCGCGCCATCACCGCGACCGCCTCGATCGCAGCCGAACGCCGCTCCGGTTGGGCCTCGACCTGGCGCACGATCACGCGCTCGCTCTGCAGGTCCATCATGTGGACGAACCAGCGCCCGTCGGGTTGTTCTTCGATCCAGAACGCCGCGAGCAACGTGTGCTTGGCCGACGCCGCCTGGGCTTGGGCCATGCGCTGCGCGAGCGTGCCTTGGGGCTCGGCCACGGGTGCGAAGGTGAGGTCGGCCTCGATCGCCGCGAACTGCGCGAGCAGCGCCTCGCGCAATTGGGCTTGCGCCTCGACGTCCAGCGCGGGCATGAGAAACAGCACCTGCGGCCGGTCGAGCCGAACCGGTTGCGCGGCCGTGGACCCGGGCCAGAAGCCGAGCGCGACGCCCCCGAGCGCGCCGGCGAATGCCAGCGTGAGGACGCGCACCAGGCGGGCCATGTGCGCAAGATACCGCGTTCGCCCGCCTTGATCCTGGTTCTGGCAGACCGGTTATGATCGGAGGATGACGGTGAGCGCTCCTTTGGGTCACACGCGGTTGCGCGTCTGGGGTGGCGTGATGCTCGTCTGGGCGATCGTCGACCAGGGCTGCGCCGAGGGATCGGGCGCGTCGCATGCGACGACGGCGCGCGACGCGCATGCCGAAGCAGCTCCGAGCCTGCGCGCCTTGCCCGAGCTCGAGGGCGGCAGTGTAGACACGCCGCGCACGCATCAGGGACTGCTGCTCGCGCGCGAGACCTTCGATACGGTATTGCCGGACGCGCCTTCGGACCGCACCTACGCATCGCTGCAGCGCTGGGTCGATGGCGCGGTGGCGAGCTGGGTCGAGCACAGGCGCGAGCAGATCGACACCACCCGCTCGCGCTTCGAGGCGGGTGGAGCGCAAAGCGAGGCAGAGCAGGTCGTGAGCCATGCGGTCGTGGGTCTGCTCGACGAGGACACCGCGCTCGCGCTCGGACGTCTGCCGTCGCCGAGCGAGCTCGACGACGAGCCCGAGATCGCGGCGATGTATCGCGACATGATGCGAGCTCAGGCCGACGTCTTCGTGCGCTCGGCGCTGCGCGAGCTCGCCGACTGCGCGAACCAGGGCTACGGCGGGCCGTCCGACCTGCGGCCGTGGGCCGAGGTCTGTCACGCGCGTTTCGATCACCTGCAAGCGCAGATCAGCTCGCGCGAGACCATGCGCCCGCTGCAACACGCCTCGCGCGCTCAGTAACCGATCAGCGCCACGATCGCGATGGCGTTGTCGAGGGTGTCGCTGCGACTGCCCTGCGCTACCCCCAAGCCGAGCGCCCGCGCATCGGGATCGTACAAGGCGGCGAGCACGGCGGCCTCGTCGAGCGAGGTCACGATCGTCATCAGCGTGCCGAGGCGGCGGTAGGGTGGGTGGCTGGCTGCGGCGCGCTGGCTCAGATGCTGCACCAGATCGCGCTGCGACTCGCGGGCGTCTCCCTGGAAGAAGTCGCGGGCGGCCTGACCGCACAGCTCGGACAAGCCCGCGTCCGTCGCCAGCGGACGCAGTCGGCGGCGGGTGCGCTCGCGGTTCACGGTCTCCCTGAGCTGCGCGGCGGCGCTCTCCACTGCGATCGGCTTGGCGAAGCGGGCGAACAGCTCGGTGACGAGGTACGCGTTGCGCTGATCTTCCTGGGTCACGACCACGCCGATACCCACGTCGGTCGCCTGCGCATGGAGCAGATTCTCGCGGTGCCCAGGGCTCTCCATCAGACCGCGGTGCACTTCTTCGGGGCTGTAGCCGCGACCGATGTTCTCGAGCACCAGCGTCGTGCGGATGCCCGCGTTGCGAACGCGGTCCTCGGCGTTGCCAGTCGTCTTCGAGGTGTGACCTATGAAGCCGTGCGCCTGCATGTCCTGGCTGTGAGCCTCGGCGACACGCGCGAGCGAAGCGTTGTTCGACAGCTCGTGCAGGCGCCTGTGCGTACGCTCCGCGTTGATGAGCTCGAGCAAGCGCTGCGAGGTTTGCTGCGGTCCGAGCGCTGGCCCGCCGTTCGGCGCGGTCGTGATCTCGGTGACCGGGGCAACGCCCACGTAGATGGGAAAATTCGCGACCACGGTTTCGCCGAGCGAGGAGCTCGCGAGCAGCTCCACCCGATGCTCGCCACGGCCGCGCGAGGGTGCGCGCAGCGCGAAGGCCTGATCGGGCGTGGGATCGCTGCGGTGGATCGTGCCGTCCGGATAGGACACCACGAGCGTTGCTGCGCTGAGCTCCGGCGACAGCCGGCCCTCGAGATCGATCTCTGCGCCCACGGGCAGCACGCGAGGCACGGGTCGCATCTCGAGCCAGCGCCAAGCTAGCGCCAGCACCACGACGACCTCGCCGTTGCGCTCGAGCGTCGCGGCTCCATAGTGGGTGTAACGCTGCTCGGAGAGCATGTGGGTGAGCTCCGCGGTCGTGGCTTCTTCGACGTGGGCCGGGTCGCCGCGGGTGAGCACGAGCAAGTGCGGTGCAGGCTCAGGCAGGCCGAGGTGGTGCGCCCACAGGTCGATGGCGGAGAAGGGCGGGGGCGTGCCCTGCGGGTCGAGCGCCTGCGCGGCCCAGCTTGCGAGCGTGCCGAGGCGCGCGTCGGGCGAGAGGATCACGTTGCGCTGGTGCATCGCCGCCTCGACGCCGCGCCCCACGCGCACCGCATGCGGACCGAGCAAGGCGTCGCCCTCAGGTGGCTCGCTGCGGTACGCGTCGGCAGGCGTACCGGGTGCCACGAAGCGTTGGCTCGGCAGTGCAGGCGGCGCTCCTGCCCGCGATGCGCAGGCAGACAGCACGAGCGCGAGCCAGCAGCTCGAGAAGATGCGGTGACGTGTCGTCATGGATGCAGCAGGTTCGACACGATCTTGGCGCCCGCGAGCCAAGTGCCAAGCATGCGGCCGAGGCTGGTGAAGATGAAGACCAAGAACACCCGCAGCAAGCGGTTGCTCCACCAAGCTCGGACGTGGTTGAGATCCTCCGAAACCGTCTGGAACTCGCGCACGCGCGGAGGCACCAGGTACGCCTGAACGAGCGCCGACGTGTAACCGACGCCGACGATCGGGAAGGGCGCTGCCAGAAACGCGGCGATGATCGCAAGCGGGTGCCCGAGTGCGATCACGCCGCCGATCGAAGCGGGGATCGCTCGGCCGAGCGCCCAGATCAGCGCGTTGTCGCGTGCGGCGTGCAGACCGCGCGTCGCGCCGAGATAGACGATCACCCCGAGAAACAGCGCGCTCACGCTCGCGCCCAAGGCTTTGACTTGAAGCGACACCGGCGGGATTCGTTCGAGCTCCTCGAGGTTTGCGTCGGCACCTGCGCGCAGCGCCGCCATCATGCCAGAGAGGTGTCCGGCGCCGACCACCGCCACCACGGTCTTGCCCTCGCTGCGCGCGATCTTGGTCGCGAGGTAGCTGTCGCGCTCGTCGATCAGAGCGCGCTTGAGCTCGGGCATGGCTTGGCCGAGCTCTTGCATCAGCTCGCTCAGCACGTCTTTGCGCTTGAGCCGCCTCAGGTCCTCCTCGCTGATCTCCGGGGTCTCGCCCACGCTGGCGAGCGCGCCGGAGACGAGCAGCGCCTTCTTGGTCAGCGGCAACGCGCCCCACGCGCGACGCAAAGTCACGCGCACGTCGCGGTCGCACAGGGCCACGGGAACGCCGCTCGCGCGGGCGACCTCGATCGCCTCCAGCAGCTCGCTTCCCGGCATCACGCCGAGCTTTCCACCCAGGCGCTTCTGATACGAGGCGAGGAACAGGTTGAGCATCAGGGTTGCGAGCTGCCGCTTGCGGATCACCTCACGCAGGTCGAGCCCCTCCCAGCTCTTCTTTTGCGATAAGGCCTCGAAGCGGCGCTGGTCGAGCTCCACGCAGACCACGTCCGGCTTCTCGCGCTCAATCACGCGCCTGACGAGCGCTACGGACTCTTGCGAGACGTGGGCGGTACCGACCAGCACCAGGCGGCGCTCCCCGAGCGTCAGCGTCTCGACCTCGTCGGAGTCGTGGATCGCGTCCGTGGTTTCTGGGCTCTCGCTCATGGAGCCGTGCAGTGTAAAGCTCCTCGTGCGAATCGGGAACGCCGATCGCCGTCACCCGCCGTCATGAGCCCAACCCACGCCGTTCGCGTCTGGCCGCTGCCGAGCTGGCTCGATCAGCGGAAGCTGCTCGGGCCGGGCGCTTTTCGCTTCGGAGACGCGGGGGACGGACGGTTGTGGGCGCAGGCCGACCTGGATCGCCCTGAGGCCGCGGACCTGCAGGCGCGCCTGCGCGGCGTGGGCCTCGGCGGCGCGCGCCTGTCGATCGAGATCTCTCCTCCGCTGCCGCGCAGCGCCGTGCGCGCGGCGGCGGTGACCGAAGCGCGTCGACATCGCACCGGAAGCGTGGGCTTCTCCCGAAAGGGCGCGCGGCTCGACGCCGAGGCGCGGCGCTCGCTGACCCCGGAAGCACTGGCGCTGGCGCTCGGCCGGCGCGCGCGGCGTGCACGTGTCCTCGATGCGTGCTGCGGAGCGGGCGGGAATGCGATCGGCTTCGCGCGCGCCGGTTGCGCGGTCGTCGCGGTCGAACAGGACGAGGCCCGGCTGGCGATGGCCGAGCACAACGCCAGGCTGTACGGCGTCGCCTCGCAGATTCGATTCGTCGCCGGCGACGCA
>JBIOJD010000331.1:0-4662 GCA_044450485.1 Polyangiales bacterium
CGACTACGCCGACCGTTGCTCAGGCGTGCTCGCGACCTCGCCGAGCCAGCTCAATCCCTACAAGCTCGGCGTGGAGCTGTTCCGCAACATCGAGGATCGCTGGAACAAAGGTCAGTTCGGAAAAGAGTGGGACGATTGCGATGATCTTCAGCTACGCCAGAGCTGGGACCGGCGGCTCGGCGCGGGCCGGCAGAAGATCTTCGAGGTGCGCTCGCATTACAACGACGTCACCTTCATCGACGAGTTCCTCACGCTCGATTTCGTGCGCGAGCAGAAGCTCTTGACCTTCGGCTACAACCCGAAGAACGACCGCTACGAGATCGAGTCACGCAGCTTCGAGGCGGTGAAGCAGAAGCTGCTGTTCTCGCTCACCAACTCGGGCAACCCGCTGATCTTCGTCGAAGACGCGAACTACGAGAACCGCGGCGAGCTGCTCTTGTGGCACGACCACCAGGGCATCGATCTCAAGCTCGACTACGCCCACGCCGTGCTCGAAGCCCTGCAGCGCATCTGGCGCAGGCCGGTGCAGATCCGCAGCATGACCGAAGGCAAGAACGTGCTCCTGCGATACGACGGCAAAGAGCACTCGCAGAAGAGCTGAGCGCGGCCGGGGTGAGCGAGCCGTTCGCGATGGGGCCTAGAGCCCTGGGCAGCCGTGAATGGCGAATTTCGCGGCGTCGGTGCTGCCTGGCAAGACCACGTGGCGCGTGACGGTGCTGTCGTTGCGGTTCGGGATCGCGTCGCAGAGCACCGAGCCCGTGGCCACGCCCTTGTCATCCTTGATGATGACCTGGCAAGGCGCACCGGTGGTCGGATCGCCGCTCGTGCAGCGTCCCTCGTAGGTGTTGCTGCCCTCGGTCACGAGCACACGGCAGCCAGCGCCCGGATCCTTCTTGTCTACATTGGCCTGCAAGATCTCGAACCCGTAGCTCGAGGTCGGGTGCTTGGCGTCGATCAGGGCGGCGTTGAAGCTGACCAGGCGCCCACCGCTCTGCTGCACGGTGCAGCTGACGTCGAAGCCGTTCTCGCCGTTGAGCGCGGCGATGTGATGCGCGCTGTCGTCGACCGCGCGCGGCTCGCAGTCGATGCACCGCACCTGGTAGTTGATGTCGGCGTACAAGGGCGCCGGATCGTTGGTCACGCACGAGACCGCAACCGGGGCGCAGCACAAGATGAGGAGAAGCGAACGCCGCATGGGAAGCTGTGTCGCGAGCTTACCTGTCCGAATCTGAGGAGGCAATGAGGATCAAGGGGACGGTCTCAGCGCTTGGCCGAGGTCGGCGCGGAGGTCGGACTCGGCTTCGAGGCCGACCGACAGGCGGATCAGGCCGTCAGCGATGCCGACCCGCAGGCGCTGAGCCTTGGGAATCGAACCGTGGGTCATGCTGGCGGGGTGCTCGATCAGCGACTCGACCCCACCGAGGCTTTCCGCGCACACGAAGAGCTCGGTGCGGCGCAGCACGCGCACGGCGGCCCGGTAACCTCCCCGCACACGCAGCGAGATCATCCCGCCGGGCAAGGCCATCTGGTGCGCGGCGAGCCGGTGCTGGGGGTGGGAGCGCAGCCCGGGGTAGAGCACGGCCTCGACCGCGGGGTGGCGCTCGAGCCACCGAGCGAGCGCGAGCGCGGTCTCCGAGCAGCGCCGCATGCGCAGCGGCAAGGTCTTGATGCCGCGCAGCACGAGGTAGCAGTCGAACGGCGAGGGCACGGCGCCGGCGGCGTTCTGTACGAAGCGCAGGCGCGATGCGAGCTCGACGTCGTTCGTTGCGATCGCGCCGCCGACGACGTCGGCGTGGCCGTTCAAGTACTTGGTGGTCGAGTGCACGCTGAGCTGAGCCCCGAGCTCGAGCGGTCGCTGCAGGACCGGCGTCGCGAAGGTGTTGTCGACGGCCAGCAGCACGCGACGCTTTCGCGCGAGCTTCGCCATCGCCGCGATGTCGACCAGCTTGAGCAGAGGATTGGTCGGCGTCTCGACCCAGATCAGCTTGGTGTGCGCGCGCAGCGCGGCTTCGACGTTGGCCGGGTCGGTCATGTCGACCCAGCTCACGTCGATGCCGAGCGGCACGAACAGCTTGTCCATGATCCTGAAAGTGCCGCCGTACACGTCGTCGCACGCGACCACGTGGTCACCCGGTCGCAAGAGCTGCATCACCGCGGTCGTGGCCGCGCAGCCGGACCCGAACGCGATGCCCTCGCTGCCACTCTCGAGCGCGGCCACGCAGCGCTCGAGCGTGCGCCGCGTGGGATTGTCGGTGCGCGAGTATTCGAAGCCGCGGTGGCGCCCCGGCCCGTCCTGCGCAAACGTGGTCGAGAGCTGGATCGCGGGCATCACCGCGCCGGTCAACGCGTCGGGCGGCTGCGCGGCGTGGATCGCGAGCGTGTCGAGCGAAGCACCCCGCCCTCCCCGCTCGCTGCGTTTGGCTCGGCGCTCGCGCACGCCTTCGATCCTACGGTGTTTCGCCGATCACGAGAAGCCGGCTTCGCGCGCCACGGCGCTCACCACCGGCAGCACGGCATCGAATGCGGCCGCATTGCAGGCGAGCAGGCCGCTCGCGTTGCGGAGGTCGTTCTCGCGGTAATCGATCGGCCTGCCTAGCAGGTCGGTGAAGCGGCCGCCGGCTGCGCGCAGGATGGCCTCGGGCCCGCACGCATCCCACTTGCTCGAGCGATCGGAGATGTGCACGTACAGATCGGCTTCGCGCTTGACGATGCAGCCGACCTTGAGCCCGACCGAGCCGCTCGGGCGCTCGGCGGTGATGCCCAGGCGCTGCACCACTGCGTCGGTCTTGCTCGATCGATGCGAGCGCGAGACGACCAGCTTGAGCCGCGCAGGCTCGGCCAGCTCGGACACCGTGAGCGGTCGCAGCGCGCCCCGCTGCTCGAGCTGCGCACCCTGGCCGATCACACCGCGATACAGCGTGTCACCGACGGGCTGGTACACGACGCCGAGCACCGCGCGGCCCTCGATCGCGAGCCCGAGCATCACGGAAAACTCGCCGTTGCGCGCGATGAACTCTTTGGTGCCGTCGAGCGGATCCACGAACCAGCAGCGAGGTCGGGACGCCCCGTCGGCTTGGTCGCTGCCCTCTTCGGCCACGATGCCGTCGTCGGCAAAATGAGCGCGAAGCCCCTGCACGAGCAGCGTATTTGCGTTGCGGTCGGCCTCGGTGACCGGGTCGGCGCCGCCCTTCAGCTCGACGTGCAGCTCCGAGCCGTAGACCTCGAGCACCGCACGTCCGGCTGCACGTGCGAGTGTAGATGCCGCTTCGAGCTCTGCTTCGAACATGGAGCGGCGAGCCTAGCACACGCTCAGTCGAGCAGCACCGCGATCGCGCCGCGACCACCGTGGCGCTCGTGCGCGCTCGCGAACGCAGACACGAGCGGCGCGGCCAACCCGCGGCTGAGCGTGTCGACCGCGGTCTCGGCGAGCACGCCGATGCCGTCCTCGGAGTGCTGCCCCTTGCCGACGATCAAGAGCAGGCGCCGCGCGCCCCGTCGATGCTCGGCACGCACGAAGTCCGAGATCGCCTTTTGGGCCTGCTCGCGGCGCATGCCGTGCAGGTCGAGGTTGGCTTCGGGTCCAAAACCGCTGGCCGACAGACGGCCGAGCAACTTGTCGGAGACGCCCGCGCGCAGACCGCGAACCCAGCCCTCGTCGCGCTCGATCGTGAAACGCACCCCCGAGCCGACCAGCGCTGCGAGGCGAGCGCGCGCCGCCTGCTCGCCTGCGTCGTCGCGAGGCGGCGGCACCAGAGTGCGGCGTCTATCCACTGCCACGCGGCCGCGCTTGGGACGCTTGATCGGCTCGACCCCGGCGTAGGCTCCATGGAGCGCTGCGCGGTCGCCTCGTTGTGCCCGTGCGAGCTCCGCGAGCGATGGCGGTGGCGCGCTCGGTGGCAGCGACGGGATCGCGCTCGGCGTGCTCGGACCGGGCGGGAGCAGGGTCTTGGGCCGCTGCTCCCTGGTCGGCTTCACCTTGTTGAGCCCGGCGTGCTCGAGCAACGGTCGCATGGCCGTGCCGATGTCGGGTGCGGGCGGGATGACGGTAGTGGCCTCAGCCACCTGCGCGTCCTCGTGCCCGGGCTTGCGCTTTCGTTTGCGCCCCATCTCACCAGGAAGCCTAGCACTCCTTCAGGACGGGTATTGCCCTCGGGGAGACGGGCAGGCACATTTGCGCGTCGTGTTCAGCATCGTCATCACCGAACGGGGTGGAGCGCAGCGGCAGCTCGACATCGACTCGCCCGAGCTGAGCATCGGCCGGCTCGAGGACAACGACGTGGTGCTGCCGCGCAGCAACGTCTCGAAGCGCCACGCCCGCATCGTGCTCAAAGAAGACCGCTACGTGCTGCTCGACCTCAAGAGCACGAACGGCACGTACGTCAACGGGCGCAAGATCGCCGGTCCGATGATGGTCGGCGCGGGCGACAAGATCTACGTCGGTGACTTCATCCTGGCGCTGCAAGACACGCCGCGCCTCCAGGCAGCGCAGCGCAGATTGCGCGAGCGCCCCCAGACCCAGCCGGCGCCGAGCTTGCGGCCGGAAGAGCCGCTCTCCGAGCCGGGGCTGGGCGCGATCGACCTGGGCCCGGACCCCATCGCCCAACGCAGGAACGCACCACCGCCTCCGCCCCCGCGCCAAAGCGACCGCCCCCAAGCCACGCC
>JBIOJD010000332.1:0-4623 GCA_044450485.1 Polyangiales bacterium
CTACCTGGCCGACGGCAACGTGTACGTGTGCGGTCGGATCAAGGACTTGATCATCATCCGCGGGGCCAACATCTATCCCCAGGATCTCGAGTGGACGGTGGCCGAGGTGCCGGGCGTGCGCCGCGACAACGTGGTCGCGTTGAGCGTGATGAAGGACGGCGAAGAGACACTGGTCATCGCCGCCGAAGGCAACTCGGGCGACGCGGCGGAGCTGCGCAAGTCGATCGCTGCCAAGGTGACCGAGAACCACGGCTTGACCGTGAGCCACGTCGCGGTGGTGAAGGTGGGCAGCTTGCCCAAGACCTCGAGCGGCAAGGTGCAACGCAGGCGAACCAAACAGCTTTTCGAGCAGAACCTGCTCGAAGAGCACGGGCGCGAGTCGGTGACCGAGAACGAGCGAACGGAGTGAGCGAGCATGCCGGACCAAGATCTCAAAGAGAAGCTACGCGCGATCGTCGCCGAGGTGGCGGAGATCGACGAAGTGCCCGACACCACGCCGTTCAAGGATCTCGGCATCGACTCGATGATGGCGATCGAGATCGTCGCGGACGTCGAGCGCACCTACAAGATCAAGATCCCCGAGAGCGAGCTGGAACAGATCAGCGACCTCGAATCGATCGTCCGTCTGGTGCAGGCAAAGCTGAAGGGTTAGTGCGCGGGCTCGGCAGCTGGGAGCGCTGACAGACCCGCTTGCGCCAGCATGGCGAGGTCTTCGTCGCCTTCGGGGTTCGGCGTGGTGAGTAGCTTTTCGCCGAAGAAGATCGAGTTCGCGCCGGCCATGAAGCACAGGAGCTGAGCTTCCTTGGTGAGGCCCGTCCGGCCTGCCGACAGACGCACGCGCGCCGAGGGAATGAGGATGCGCGCGGTCGCGCACATGCGCACGAGCTCGAAAGGATCGACCGGTGGGCGATCGGCGAGCGGTGTGCCCGGCACGGCGACCAGCGCGTTGATCGGGACGCTCTCGGGCTGCGGATCGAGATTCGCGAGCGTCAGCAGCATGCGGCAGCGGTCGTCGATCGACTCGCCCATCCCGATGATGCCGCCGGAGCAGACCTGGATGCCGGCCCGGCTCACGTGCTCGAGCGTGCGCAGGCGATCGTCGTAATCGCGCGTCGTGATGATCGAGCCGTAGAACTCGCGCGACGTGTCGAGATTGTGGTTGTAGGCGGTGAGGCCGGCCTGGGCGAGCTGCTCCGCCTGCTCACCGTCGAGCATGCCGAGCGTGACGCACGCTTCGAGCCCGAGCCCGCGCACGCCGCGCACCATCGACAGCACGCGCTCGAATTGCTCGCCGCGACGCGCATCGCGCCACGCCGCCCCCATGCAGAAACGCGTGGCACCGGCGGCCTTGGCCTTGCGCGCCGCATCGAGCACCCGCTCAACCGGCAGCAGCCCTTCGGCCTGCACGGAGGTCTCGTAATGCGCGCTCTGGGGACAATACGCGCAGTCCTCGGGGCAAGCGCCGGTCTTCACCGAAAGCAAGGTGCAGAGCTGAACCGCATCGGGCTGGTGGTGCCGCCGGTGCAGCTCCTGCGCTTTCCACAGCAGCTCGGTCAGCGGCAGGTCGTGGATCGCGCGCACTTCGTGCAGCGTGCGGGCATGTGCTTGTTCGCGCATCGCGGCTCCGCGCCAAACGGGCGATAGGCTGTAGCGGGTCGGCGTCCGTTTCGCAAGCACCGCGGCCTTGACGACCCTTGACGACTTGGCCTCGGCCGGTCGAACCTGCCGGCGATGACCGACGCTGCCTCCGAGGTGGCCCCAGGCGCGGGCGCCCCGGACCCCCGGGCCGCCGCCGACATGGCGGAGGCGTTCAGCCCGCACATGGGTCACAGCCCGCCGCTGGCGTGGCTCGCCGCGAGCGCAGCGTTCGCGTCGATGCTCGTCAATCAACTCCTGCTGCCCGGGCTCGGCGAGCACGCGCGACGTGAGCTGCTCGACACGCTCGACCACGTCGGCAGGTTCGCGACCAACCTCACCGCGATCTCGGGCCTCATCGCGCTCGGCTTCGGCCTCTTGGCCTTCGTCCGCTACAGCACCATGCTCGAGCTGCGCCACCGCCTGTTGATCGGGGCGTTCGCCGGTATCTTCTTGCCGACGATCGCGATCGCAACGCTGCTCGAGCGCCACACCACGACCGCGCAGAGCGTGCTCTTCGCGCTCGCCGCCGCACACGTGCTCGGCGCGATCGTGAGCGTCAGTGCAGCACGCGTCGCGCCGTCGCGCTTGCCTAGGACGGTCGCGTTGTGTGCGACCGCGATGGCGACGTTCGTCCTGCTCGCGCAGCTCTTGCAGGTCATGACGCAAGCGCACTACGCGACCTGGCAAGCCCAGACGCAACGCGTGCTGCAGAGCAGCGGCGAGGTCTGCTACCTGTTGTTGCTCGCGGGCATGGCGCCGTTGCTCTTGCCGGTCAAAGCCGACACGCGCTCGCGGCTCGCACGGCTCGCCGGCTTCTTCGTGCTGCCAATCTTCCTGGGCGGCTTGTACATGGCGGAGAACATCCTCGACAACGACTACACCGTGCTGCTCTACCACGCGCAGCGCGTGACGTTGTTCATCGACAGCTGGCCGCGGCTGTACGCAGTGCCTCTTGGGCTCGCGCTCGCGAGCTGCTTCTCGGCCGTGCTCGCCGACGACCCGGTGCGCAAGCAGGGCGCCGCGGGCGTGCTGCTCTTGCTCAGCTCGGGCTACGCACCGCACGCGCCGGGCCGCCTGCTCACTTCGGCGCTCGCGCTGATCCTGATCGCACGCGCGCTGATGGCCCGAGCAGAGCGCACGGAGCCTGCGCAGAGCTAAGACCAGAACGCCCGCAGGCGTTCTGCTTCGGCTCTGCCTTGGCGGAGCCCGGCCTGCGCCGCGTCGTGCGTCAGCGCGGGATTCATCAGGTCCATGCCCATGATCGCCGCCGCCTCGGCATCCGGCCCCACGCTCTCGATGCTCGCACCAGAGTCGCGCAGGACCGACAGCTCCCGCTCGCGGCTGCGGCGCATGCGCTCGAGGCGAGGATTGCTTTCGCCGTCGGCGGCACCCGCCGCGCTCGTTCCCATCAGCGTCAGGATCAGCACGCGGTCGTGCCCCTTGGCCAAATCGGCGTTGGTGCCCGAGCGCATGCCTCCATCCATGTAGCGACGGCCGCCGAGCGTGATCGGTGGAAACAATCCGGGAACCGCGCAGCTCGAACCGACCGCTCGGACGAGATCCACGCCCGACGCCTCGTTCCACACCATGAACTGGCCCGATTCGGCGTCGACGGCTGTGCACGAGAACGCCCGCGGCCAGCGCTCGTCCGCGAGATAACCAAAGCCCAGCAAGAACTGCTCTTCGGTCACCGTCTTGGCTTCGAGCGCGTAGCGGCCGAGCGCGGCGCGAGCCTTCGCCGGGTCACCGTCTTCGGCCATCGCCTTGGCCATGATCGCAAACAGGTTCTGCAGCCGCTCAGGCGAGCCCGAAGCCGCGCCCTGGCGCGGAGCAGCTGGTCGCGGCGCGCTCGCCGTAGCCGGGCGGGCGAAGCGCTCCAAAGCCGTGCTCATGTCGCGGCCGAGCGCGATCTGCGCGCCGACTGCCGACCCGGCCGAGGTCCCCACCACGAAGTCCGCCTTCGAAACGTCCACGCCCTCGGCGCTGAGCCCCGCGACGAGCCCCGTCTGCCAGGCGATTCCCACCGCGCCACCGCCGCTCAACACGATCGCTCTCGACATCTGCAACCCTCCGCTCGCGTGCAGTGTCGCAATTCGCACGGGAGCGACGCGCGAGCAAGTGCGAGGGGCTCACACCTTCGTGAGCGCCTCGGCGATGCGCTCCACCGCGCGGTCGAGGAGCGCTTGGTCGGTCGCAAACGAGAGGCGCACGTAGCCGGGCGCATGGAAGGCGCTGCCCGGGACCACCGCCACGCGCGCCTTGTCGAGCAGCATCGCTGCCACGTCGATGTCGTCGCGCAAGCCGGAGCGGCCGAGCAGACCGTCGACGGCGACCAGCAGATAGAAAGCGCCGTCGGGCTTGCGCGCGCGCAGCCCAGGCAGCGCGTTGATCGCGGCGTGCAGGCGATCGCGCCTGCGCTGCAGCTCGGCACGCATCGCGAGCACCGGTGCGTCGTCGCCTTCGAGCGCGGCCTTTGCCGCGAGCTGCGACACGGCCGCGACGCTGGTCGTGGCCTGACTCTGCACCGCTTCGCAAGCGCGCGCGAGGTCAGCCGGCCCGAGCATCCAGCCGACCCGGTAGCCGGTCATGGCGTAGCGCTTGCTCACGCCGTCCACGATCACCAGCCGTTCCCGCAGCTCGGGCGCGAGCTCGAGCAGGGAGACGTGGCGGCGGCCGTCGTAGAGCAGCTCGGCGTAGATCTCGTCCACGATCACGTACGCCGCGCTGCCGCGCAGCACTGTCGCGAGCGCGCGCAGCTCCACCTCGCCGTACGCCGCACCGCTCGGGTTGTTGGGCGTGCACAGCACGATGGCCTTGGTGCGTGGCGAAAGAGCGCGAGCCAGTGCGTCGGGCCGAGCCAGAAACCCGTCTTGCTCCGCGCACGGCAGCAGCACGGGCTCCGCGCCGCACAACCTCACCTGCTCGGCGTAGCTGCCCCAAGCCGGCACGGGAATCACCACCTGGTCGCCGTGGTCGTAGAGCGCC
>JBIOJD010000333.1:0-4603 GCA_044450485.1 Polyangiales bacterium
CGCGCTTTTCGAGCGCTACGCGCCCTACGTGGCCCGCATCGGCTTGCGCCTGCTCGGCCGGGAATCCGACGTGGACGACCTGATTCAAGAAGTGTTCGTGGCTGCGTTCCGCCAGCGGCATCAGGTCCGCGATCCGCTGGCATTCAAGAGCTGGCTGGCGATCATCGCGGTCCGGACGGCACGCCGACATCTGCGCAAGCGCCGGATGCGGTCGTTCGTCGGTCTCGACACCCTGCCCCCGCCGCTCGAGCTGCGCGATCAAGGAATGTCGCCCGAGCGACGCGCGTTGCTGTCCCGCGTGTACCAGGTGCTCGATCACATGGACGTCGATCAGCGGATGGCCTGGAGCTTGCGCTACGTGGAGGGCGAGAAGCTCGAGCAGGTCGCGGAGCATTGCGGGTGCTCGCTCGCGACGGCCAAGCGACGCATCTCCGCCGCCCATGCTCGCATTCAAGCGGAGCTCGAAGATGGATAGGCTCGCACGCGACCTCGATCAGGCCAGCGCGGAGCTGACCCCTCAGTGGACGGCCGAGCGCAGCGCGCGCTTGTACGAAGGCGCCGTGCAGCAGGGCCGTCGCCGTGCGGTGCGGCGGACCATGGGCCTGTCGTTCTTGGCAGCCGCTGCGGCTGCGATGCTCGTGATCGGCGTGTGGCGCGGTGTGCAGGCGCCGGCGAGCTCGCATCGGGTGGCGGCGGTGGCCGCGAGCGCGCCCCGCAGCGGCGAGCATGCGCTGCGACTCGCGGATGGATCGCGCGCAGAGCTGGTGGGCGAGCACAGCGAGCTCGAGGTGACCCACAACAGCGCCCAGCACGTCGGGTTGCGGCTGGTCGAAGGCCGCGCGCATTTCGAAGTGGTGCACGACACGATGCGCAGCTTCGTGGTCGAAGCGCAGCCCTATCGCGTCGAGGTGATCGGCACGAGCTTCGACGTGGAGCGCAGCGGCAGCGCGGTCACGGTGCAGGTGATGCGGGGCAAGGTGCGGGTCTACGGGCCGCAAGGCGCCGAGGATCTCGTGGCTGGGCAGATCAAGCATTTCGCGCGCGGCGGCGAGCAGGAGCAAGCGGCGCCGGTCGAGGAGTCGCAGCCGGTCGAAGAGCTGGCGGAAGAAGCGACCATCACCAACGAGCGTGAAGCGCACGGCGCCAAGGCAACGCACGCACGTGCGCGTTCGGGCAAGCGTCCGGACGGCTCGAGCTGGCGCAGCCTGACCCAGAGCGGCCAGTACGAGGCCGCGTTCGCCGCGTTGCGCAGCGGCAGCGCGGTCGAGGACGACCCGGCCGCTTTGATGGACGCAGCCGACGCCGCGCGCTTGAGCGGACACGCGCAGGATGCGGTGCAATATCTGGCGCGGGTGGTGAGCGATCACCGCACGAGCCCGGTTGCGCCGCTGGCGGCGTTCACGCTCGGTCGCGTGTACCTCGACAAGCTCGGACAGCCGGACCGCGCCGCCGAGGCCTTTGGGCGCGCGCGCGAGCTCGCGCCGAACGGGTCGCTGGCTCAAGACGCGCTCGCGCGCGAGGTCGAAGCGCTGTCCAAGGGTGGCAACGCCCAGAAAGCGTACCAGCGCGCGCAGGAATACTTGAGGCTGTATCCCTATGGCCGGCGCCTGCGCGCGGTGCAGCTCTACGGCGGCCTGGAATAACGCCGCGACTCGGCGCTACGCTGCGTGCAGGTGCAGAGGCTTGCACGATGGTCGCTCCCGCTGTGGCTGCTCGCGCTCGCGGCGACGCGGGCTCGCGCCGAAGGACCGCAGGTCTCGGTTCACGTCGACGCGTGCGTGCCGGCCGATCGCGCTCAGCTCGACCGCGTGCTCGGCATCGAGCTCGGAACCTCCGCGACCGCGACCGCGAATGCGGTGACGGCGACGCCCACTGAAGTCTGGGTGAGCTGCAGCCTGCGGGGCATCGAGCTGCGCGTCGAAGACGGCGTGACCCGCAAGTCGATGGCGCGCACGCTGCCGGCGGCCTCGTTCGCGGACGCGTCCAGCACGCGGCTGCTCGCGCTCGCGATCGCGGAGTTCGTGGTCGCGAGCTGGATCGAGCTGCGCGTGCAGCCGCATCCGGCGGTGGAGCCGCTCGGTCCGCCGCCGAGCCCGGCTGAGAAACGCGCAGTCGAGCAGCTCGTGGGCTCGCGCGCCGTTCCTGCGGCCGCATCGGCGCCCACCGACAGCTTGTCGGCCGCGTTCACGTTCCAGGTGTGGTCGGCCAACGACGCGCGTGTGTTGGGCATGGGGCTGCGTTTGTTGCACATGGCATCTCCGGAAGTGGCCTGGACGATTGCAGGAGATTTCGGGTCGACGTCGACCGACGTGCCGTACGGGAGCGTGCGACTGTTGACGGCCTCCGTGGCGGTCGGGCTCGCGATGCACCTGCGCGTGCACGACTTCTCGCTCTACAGCGGACCGGGCGGCCGCCTCGGCTTCGCACGCATGCAAGGCCTTCCTGCGGACCGCTCGCAGAACCTCGGCGACCACTTCTTCGCGCCGTACGGCGGGCCCATGTGGTGGGGGCGCGCGGAGCTGTGGGCCACGGACCAGCTGCGCCTCGCGCTCGACCTCGAAGTGGGCGTGACCACGCTGCCTGTCCGAGCGCTCGCGGGCAGCAAGCGCATGCTCGATCTCGACGGCGCCTGGTTCACGACCGCCTTCTCGGTCGGCGTCGGGTTCTGACGCTACCTGACGAAGAAGCGCGGGTCGTCGGGGCGGATGTCTAGGTGGAAGTGGTTGCGGTGGCCTTCGTTGTAATTGGGCGTGAGCACCGAGGAGAAGCGCCGGCTCTCGGCGAGCTTGCAAGCGATGTCGAGCAGCGCGGCGGCGCGGGCATTCTTGGGCGACGGCGCGACACAGGTTTCGTGACTCGGTGTGAGCTCGAAGTCCGCGAGCACGCTCAGGACCCCTTGGCTCGTGTGAAAGCGCGAGACGTCGAGCGCGAGCCCCATGGTGTGAAAGCTGGGATACGGCTTTTCGCGATAGCTGCTGATCACGTCGACGCGTTGCACGTCGTGCGTCTTGAGCACCGCCACCAGCGCGGGTAGGCGCACGGCGAGCTCGCAGCTCATGAGCAGCGTGCGGTCGCTGTGCATCATCTTCAGCTCGACGCCGTCGATCGGGCCCGTGATCTCCACCGGCGTCGGCACCGGTGTGGATGGCGGCGTGGCGAGCTTCCACGGAATGCCGAGACCGCGCAGCTCCTCGAGACAGCGCTCGTTGTCGCGGACCGACCAGCGCGCATTCTCGTCCACGGTCCAGACCGCGCCGCGAATCGTCGCCCGATAATTCGTGAACGTGGGCACGAGCTGCGCGATGCGACGCGCTGCCTGGCCGGCTTGGGTGTCGGCGTGCGCCTGAAACTCCGCTGGCAAAGGTGATGGCCGCGGCGCGACGGGCAGCTTTGCGAGCGGCGGCTGGCGTCGAGCGCTGGGCTCGGCGTCGCCGGGCTGCTCGTCGCCGCCTTCACCGCCGAGCGCGGCGGGCGGTTGCCAGGCATCGTCGAAGTATCCCATCGCGAGCGGCATGTGACTGCGCTCGAACACGAGTCGCGGACGGCTCGCGGTGCTGCGTGCGTCGTAGACGACGTAATCCGGCAGAAAGTCCGGCAAGTTGTGTCCCGCTTGGACCGCGGCGAGCGTGGGTGCCGCCTGCACGATCACGTAGCGATCGGGCGCGAGCGGGTTCGGGTAGATGAGCTTGATGCCGACACCGCTGGCGGCGAAGCGGCGCCCACCGAGCACGATGCCTTCGCCATCGATCCGCACCGGCAGGCGAGCCGCGATGCGGTCGAGCAGGCGGTTGCTGCCGGGCGTGGCGTAGAGCACCAGGTTGTGGCTGCGCATGAACGCGTCGTCGACTTCGCTGTCGGCGAGCACTTTCTGTTGCACGCCCCACAACCACAGCGGCCAACCGTGGGCGCCGCGCTCGGCGGTCTTCTTCAAGGCGTCCGCGACGTTCGCATCGGCCGTGCCGTACACGTGCGCGAGCGGGCCGTAGTAGGCGTCGGTGATCGGGCCGCAGCTTCCGGGGCGCTTCTCGAGCGGGCTGGCCGCGGCCGTGTGGGGACCGACGTGAAAGGCGCCTGCGTCCTTCGAGAGCTGCACTGTCGCGCCGAGCGCGCCACGCGGGCCGTCGTAAGCCTGCTTGCCATCGACCACGATGCGTGCGTGATCGCCGGGCGCGAGCGGCGCCTCGGAAAGCCGCAGCGACAGGTCGCGCACCGCCTTGGTCTCGAGCGTCAGCGCATCGCCAGCCACGACCGCGCGCACGCGCGCGAGCGTCGGGTAGCCCTCGATGCGGTCTACGCTCACCCAGTGCTGGCGCGCTGCGCGGTAATCGCCCGTGACGATGCGCACCTCGCTCGGCCGCGGGTTGCGGCGGACCTTGATCAGATCTTGGTAGATGCCGCCGTGGCGGTGCACGAGGTACAGCAGATCGTGACCTGCGTCGTACCAGGTCTCCTTGAATGGCACGCCGAGGGTGCGGATCAGCTTGCCGAATTCCTCCACGAAGCGCGGGCGCATCGGCCCGGTGTCGGTGCGGCCATGGTAATAGCGAAAGTCGGTGTCGATCGCGTTCTCGGCGAGCTGCATGCCCGAGAGCGGCAGCATCGC
>JBIOJD010000334.1:0-4603 GCA_044450485.1 Polyangiales bacterium
CCCCAGCACAGCCCGAACCCCCGAGGCCGCCCAGCACGATCCGCTGAGTGAGGGTCGCGCAACCCCCCGATATCTAGTTGTCCTCGAACTCCGCGTCGATGACGTCGTCCTGCTTCTTCTTGCCGCCGGCCGCAGGCCCAGCACCGCCACCGCCCGCCGCGCCGCCCGCAGCCGCACCCGGCGCCGCTGCATCACCCTGCCCCGCGGACTCGTACGCCTTCTGGGCGATCTCGCCCATCAGCTTCTCGAGCTTCTCGGTGCCGCTCTTGATCGCGTCGTGCTCCAGCTTGTCGATCGCGCTTCGCAGCTCGGCCACCGCGTCCTTCGCAGCTGCGACCTTGTCGGCGGGCAGCTTGTCCTTGGCCTCGTCGAGCGCCTTCTCCACCTGGTAGCAGAGCTGGTCGGCCTTGTTGCGCGTCTCGACTTGCTCGCGGCGCGTCTTGTCCTCGGCCTCGTGCTGCTTGCCTTCGTCCACCATCTTCTCGATCTCTTTGTCCGAGAGCCCGCTGTTCGCGGTGATGGTGATCTTCTGGTCCTTGCCCGTGGCCTCGTCGCGCGCGGTCACCGAAAGAATGCCGTTCGCGTCGATGTCGAACGTCACCTTCACCTTCGGCACCCCGCGCGGCGCAGGCAAGATGCCTTCCAGATGGAAACGCCCGAGCGTACGGTTGGCGCGGGCCTCGGCGCGCTCGCCTTGCAGCACGTGGATCTCGACCTTGGTCTGGCTGTCCTCGGCAGTCGAGAAGGTTTCCTCGCGCCGCGTCGGGATCGTGGTGTTGCGCGCGATCAGCGCGGTCATCACGCCGCCGAGGGTCTCGACGCCGAGCGAGAGCGGCGTGACGTCGAGCAGCACCATGTCCTTGACGTCGCCCGAGAGCACGCCGGCCTGGACCGCGGCGCCGATCGCCACGACCTCGTCCGGATTCACGCCCTTGTGCGGCTCCTTGCCGAAGAACTTCTTGACCGACTCCTGCACCATCGGGATGCGCGTGCTGCCGCCGACGAGCACGACCTCGTGGATCTCGTTCGGCCGCTTGTTCGCGTCCGCAAGCGCCTTCTTGGTCGGCTCGAGCGTGCGCTGCACCAAGTCCTCGATCATCGACTCGAGCTTGGCCCGCGTGAGCTTGAGGTTGAGGTGCTTCGGGCCTGAGGCGTCTGCGGTCAAGAACGGCAGGTTGATCGTGGTCTCGAGCTTGCTCGAGAGCTCGATCTTGGCCTTCTCGCCGGCGTCCTTCAGGCGCTGCACCACCATCTTGTCGGCGTGCACGTCGATGCCCTGGTCCTTTTTGAACTCGGCCACCAGGTAGTCGATGATGCGGTTGTCGATGTCGTCGCCGCCGAGCTGCGTGTCGCCGTTGGTGCTGATGACCTGCACGACGTTGTCGCTCACCTCGAGGATCGAGATGTCGAAGGTGCCGCCGCCGAAGTCGTAGACCGCGATCACTTCCTCGTTCTTCTTGTCGAGGCCGTACGCGAGCGCCGCCGCCGTGGGCTCGTTCACGATGCGCTTGACGTCGAGGCCCGCGATCTTGCCCGCGTCCTTGGTCGCCTGGCGCTGGCTGTCGTTGAAGTACGCGGGGACGGTGATCACCGCCTCCTTGACCTCTTCGCCGAGGTAGTTCTCGGCCGCACGCTTGAGCTTGCGTAGCACGTGCGCGCTCACCTCGGGCGGGCTCACCTGCTTGCCCGACACCTCGAAGCCGCAGTCACCATTGTCACGGCGCAGCACCTTGAAGGGCATGCGCTTCATCTCCTCGGCTTTGATCTCGTCGAAGCGACGGCCGATGAAGCGCTTGGCCGAGTAGACGGTGCCTTCGGGATTGGTGATGGCCTGGCGCTTCGCGATCTGGCCGACCAGGACTTCGCCCTGCTCGTCCCAGGCCACGACCGACGGCGTGATCCGGTCGCCTTCCTCGTTGACGATCACCTTGGGCTCTTTGCCCTCCATGATCGCCACCACGGAGTTGGTGGTGCCGAGGTCGATGCCGATGATCTTTGCCATGGTGGACTGTGCCTCCTGAGTGCGCCTGGATCTGCGACGTTCGCCGGCCAACATAAGCAGTCCACGCGATCCGTCAAGGCTGCAGCGCGACGCCAGCGCGTGATCGGGAGCCTGACCGAACCCACTGAAACTAAAGCGCTTTCGTCCGCACCGCGCGAGCGCGCGGAAGCCGTTTCAGCCCATCACCCGGCCGATCGAGCCCGATGCGATGCCGGCCCGGAGCTGGTCCAAGTCCTCGGACCTGCAAAGCACGACCAGGGTCTGCCCCTTCTCGAGGAGGAAGTCGGGTCCCGGGCTGTAGCTGTACGAGCCGTCGGCCTGACGTACCGCGAGCACCAGCACGTTGGTCTGATGCCTGATGGTCGTGTTGCGCAGGGGCGAGCCAATCAGCGGGGAGCCGTCCGGGATCGGCACCTCCTCGACGCGCAGGTCCTGGCTGCGCATGCGGTCGAGGAACTGCACCACGCTCGGGCGCACGAGCTCGCTGGCGAGCCGCTGGCCGCCGATGTAGCTCGGCGACACGGTCGAGTCCGCCCCCGCGCGCCGCAGCTTGGTCTCGGCGTTGTCCTCGGTGACCTTGGCGACGATGCGCAGGCTCGGGTTGAGCGCGCGCGCCGTGATCGACACGAAGACGTTGTCTTTGTCCTCGCGCAGGGTGGCGGCCAGGCCTTTGGCGCGGCCGATTCCGGCCTGCTCGAGCACGGTGTCCATGGTGGCGTCGCCGTCCACGTAGAGCATGTCAGGCCCCAGTTGCTCGGCCACCGCTTCGAGCCGTTCGCGGTTCTGGTCGATGACCACGAACGGCACCTTGCTCGCCAGCAGCTCCCCGACCACGTGGATGCCGGTCGCGCCCACGCCCACCACGATGAAGTGGCCCTGCAGCTTGTCGATGCGCTTCTGCATGTTCCTTCTCCGCAACACCCCTTGGATGTCGCCTTCGACGATGAACGCGGTCAGCGTGGACACGAAGAAGAGCAAGGTGCCGCTGCCGAAGAGGATCAGGGCGAGCGTCCAGGCACGGGCAAAGGCCACCGCGCTCATGTCCGGCAGCACCTCGCCGAACCCCACGGTCGACAGGGTGATGATGGTCATGTACAGGCAGTCGCCCCAGCTCCAACGACCCCCGCCGAGCAGGTGGTAGCCGCCGGCCCCGATGGCCGCGACGGCGAGCAAGGCGCCAAACGCGACCACGAGCTGGCGGCGGATCTCGGCCCCCACGCGACGTCGTGTCACATGGCGATCGCACGGCGGCGCGCGCGGGAAGTCAATGCCAAACCGCACACCGGGCGGCGTGCGCTTGACCTGGGCATGCAGGACGGGACACAAGGCGCAGGTGGCCAAGGCGGTAGAAGTCGACCCCGGGGCGCTCGCGGGCGCAGCAGAGGGCGAGCAGCGCGCGGGCCGGGGCCTGCTCTCGATCACGAGCGCCAACGTCTATTTCATCCTCAGCGGCTATGCGGTGCAGCTCTTCTTGCCGCGCTTGCTCGGTAGCCCGGAAGCGTTCGGCCGGTACGCCTCGGCCATGAACGTGGTGTCGATCCTCAACAACGTGCTGATCGCGGCGACCGTCCAGACGGTGAGCAAGCAGGTGAGCGCAGATCTCGAGCGGGCCGAGACCACGTTGCGGCAGGGCCTGCTGCTGCAGGCGGGCTTGGGCACGGTCTTGTCCGCGGCGCTGTTCGTGCTCTCGCCCTCGCTCGCGGCTCGCGCCCTGCTCGATCCAGGCCTCGCGCCACTGATCTCGGCAGCCTCGATCGTCGTGTTCTGTTACGCGCCGTACGCGGCGCTGGTGGGCGCGCTCAACGGACGGCAGCGCTTCGCGGCCCAAGCCGGGCTCAACGTGATCTACACCACGTTGCGCACGCTCGCGATCTTGGGCGCGGCCGCGCTCGGCTTCGGCGCGCTCGGCGCGATCCTCGGCTTCGCGAGCGCCGCGGCGGGCGTACTGCTCTTGGCGCTCGTCGTGGTCGGCGTGGGCAAGCGCGGCGGCGTCGTCGCCTGGAAGAGCTGGCTGCTGCTCATGGGGCCGCTGTGGCTGTACCAGCTCTGCCTCAATCTCACGCTGCAGGTCGACCTCTCGGTGCTCAAGGGCAGCGTGGCTGCGCTCGGTCGCGAAGCGGGCATGTTGCCCGAGCTGGCGGCCGACGCAGCGTCACGCCTGAGCGGCTTCTACCGCGCAGCGCAGACGTTCGCGTTCGTGCCCTACCAGCTCATCCTGTCGGTGACGTTCGTGGTGTTCCCGATGGTGTCGCAGGCCGTGAGCGAAGGCGACCACGCGGCCAGTCAGCGCTACATCCGCGCGGCGATGCGCTTCTCGCTGCTGGTGCTGCTGGCGATCGCAGCGCCGATCAGCGGCGCGGCGAGCGGCGTGATGCGCGTCGCCTACCCCGAGGTCTACTTGGGCGGCGCCGAAGCCCTCGCGGTCCTTCCCTTCGGCATGGTGTGCTTCGCGCTCTTCGTGATCGGCGGGACCGTCGTGAGCGGCGCAGGACGACCCGGTCTGTCCGCGGCGGTGGCGTTGGTCACCGTCGTGCTGGTCGTGGGCTGCGATCTCGCGTTCATCCGCATGGCCGGTGTGGGGCCGCACACGCTGCTCGCCGC
>JBIOJD010000335.1:0-4562 GCA_044450485.1 Polyangiales bacterium
CATCCCCGCGAGCAAGGCTCGCGTCTGGGCGTTCCTCGGCGACGGCGAGATGGACGAGCCGGAATCGCTCGGCGCGATCTCGCTCGCGGTGCGCGAGAAGCTCGACAACTTGACCTTCGTGGTCAACTGCAACCTGCAGCGGCTCGACGGGCCGGTGCGCGGCAACGGCAAGATCATCCAAGAGCTGGAAGGTGTGTTCCGCGGCGCGGGTTGGAAGGTGTTCAAGGTCATCTGGGGCGATGCCTGGGATCCGCTGCTGGCCAAGGACCGCAAAGGCCTCTTGCTCAAGCGCATGGAAGAGGCGGTCGACGGCGACTACCAGAACTACGTCGTGCGCGACGGCGCTTGGACGCGCGAGCACTTCTTCGGCCGCTACCCGGAGCTCCTGCGCATGGTCGCGAACCTCACGGACGGCGACATCAAGAAGCTAAACCGCGGCGGCCACGACCCGCAGAAGGTCTACGCGGCGTATCACGCTGCGGTGCACAGCGAAGGTCAACCGACATGCATCTTGGCCAAGACCGTCAAGGGCTACGGGATGGGCGAAGCAGGTGAGGGCAAGAACCCGACCCACCAGCTCAAGAAGCTCGGTGAGGATGCGCTCAAGGCGTACCGCGACCGCTACCGGATCCCCATCTCGGACGAGCAGATCAGCGAGGCGCCATACTGCAAGCCCTCCGACAACAGCCGCGAGATGATCTACCTGCGCGAGCGCAGGCGCGTGCTCGGCGGCTACTTGCCGGAGCGGCGGGCGCGCGCCGAGCCGCTGGAAGCGCCGACGCTCGAGGAGCTGCAGCCGTTGCTCGATGGCTCCGGCGAGCGCGAGATGTCCACCACCATGGCGTTCGTGCGGGTGCTCGGGCTGCTGCTGCGCAACAAGACCATCGCACCGCGGTTGGTGCCGATCGTCCCGGACGAGGCGCGCACCTTCGGCATGGAAGGTTTGTTCCGCCAGCTCGGCATCTACGCGGCGCAAGGCCAGCTCTACGAGCCCGTCGATCACGATCAGGTGATGTACTACCGCGAGGATCAGCAGGGGCAGATCCTGCAGGAAGGCATCAACGAGGCTGGAGCGCTCTCTTCGTTCATCGCGGCCGGCACCTCCTACGCGAATTACGGTGTGAGCATGATCCCGTTCTACGCGTTCTACTCGATGTTCGGGTTCCAGCGCGTCGGCGACCTGATTTGGGCTGCGGCGGACAGCCAGGCGCGCGGCTTCTTGATCGGCGCGACCTCGGGTCGGACCACGCTGGCAGGCGAGGGCCTGCAGCATTGCGATGGGCACAGCCATCTGCTCGCGAGCACGGTACCGAGCTGCATCGCGTACGATCCGACTTACGCCTACGAGCTCGCGGTGATCGTACAAGACGGGCTGCGGCGCATGTGCGAGGCGCAGCAGAGCGTCTTCTACTACGTGACCGTGACGAACGAGAACTACGTCATGCCGAAGATGCCAGCGGGCGTGGAGCAAGGCATCGTGGCCGGCATGTACTTGTTGCGCGAGGCTCAGCCAGCGAACGGGCCGCGCGTGCAGTTGCTGGGCAGCGGTGCGATTCTCCGCGAGGTGCTGGCCGCCGCGGAAATGCTGGAAGCGGATTTCGGAGTGAAGGCCGACGTCTGGAGCGTGACGAGCTTCACCGAGCTCAAGCGCGAGGGCGACGCTGCGCGCCGCTTCAGCATGTTGCATCCCGATGCGGAGCCCACGAGCTACGTCGAGCGCTGCCTCGGGCCGCGCACGGGTCCGGTGGTCGCCGCCACCGACTACGTGCGCGCGTTCGCGGACCAGATCCGCGCCCACGTACCGCGGCGTTACACGGTGCTCGGCACCGATGGCTTCGGTCGCAGCGATACGCGCGCGACCCTGCGGCGCTTCTTCGAGGTCGATCGCCAGCACGTGGTCCTCGCCGCGCTGCACTCACTGGCGGCGGACGGCGCCATCGATCGCGCACGCGTCAAGGCTGCGATCGCGAAGTACGGCATCGATGCCGAGCGCCAGGCGGTGTTTGCGCCATGACCGAGACCCGCGTCGAGGTGCCGGATATCGGCGATGCCACGGACGTCGACGTGGTCGAGGTCCTGGTCCAGCCCGGCATGCGCGTCGGGAAGGATCAAGGGCTCGTCGTGCTCGAGAGCGAGAAGGCCTCGATGGAGGTTCCGTCACCGCTGCACGGCGTCGTGCGGAGCGTGGCGCTCAAAGTGGGCGACAAGGTTTCCAAGGGCTCGCTGATACTGACGCTGGAGGCCGAAGCGAGCGGCCAAGAGACGCATGCCGCCGCCGAGCGCGTTCCTTCGCCGCGCGCTGCGGCTCCCGTCCCTGAGCCGGAGCACCTGCCGCTGCCAACCCCTGCGCCCGCCGAGATCTCAGGGCGCGGTCCCACCCGCACCATCCCGCCACCTGCGTTCGTGGCAGAGGCCGCGCCTGAGCCGCCGCCTTCGAGCGAGAAGAAGCCGCATGCAACGCCGTCCGTACGGCGCTTCGCGCGCGAGATCGCGGTGGATCTGTCGCACGTGCCGGGCACTGGGCCGCACGAGCGCATCACCAAGGAAGACGTGCAGCGCTATGTGAAGCACGCGATGTCGGTCGCTGGCACCGCGACCGGCGTGGGCTTTGCCGTGCCCGAGCTGCCCGAGGTGGACTTCACGCAGTTCGGCGAGATCTCGCTCCAGCCGTTGACCAAGATCCAGAAGATCTCCGGCCGCAACTTGCATCGGAGCTGGGTCACCATTCCGCACGTCACGCAGTTCGACGAAGCCGACATCACCGAGCTCGAGGAGTTCCGGCACAAGATGCGTGCGGAGCGGCCCGAGACCAAGCTCACGCTCACCTCGTTCTTCATGAAGGCAGTGGTCGCCCTGTTGAAGGAGATGCCGCGCTTCAACGCTTCGCTCGACAAGACGGGCGAGAACCTGATCCTCAAGCACTATTTCCACATCGGCGTGGCGGTCGACACTAAGAACGGCTTGGTCGTGCCGGTGATCCGCGACGTGGACATCAAGGGTCTGCACGATCTGGCGGTGGAGCTCGGGGAGGTCAGCGAGCGCGCACGCGCGCGCAGGCTGTCGCCGCAGGACTTGCAGGGAGCGTCGATCACCATCTCGAGCCTCGGCGGCATCGGCGGCACCCATTTCACGCCGATCATCAACCCGCCCGAAGTGGCGGTGCTCGGGGTGTCTCGCGCCGTGCGCAAGCCCGCCTATGTCGACGGGCAGCTCGTCCCGCGGCTCATCTGTGGTCTGTCGCTGTCGTACGACCACCGCGTGATCGATGGCGCCGACGCGGTGCGGTTCACGACCCGCCTGCGCGAGGTGCTGTCCGACATCCGTCAGATGCTGCTCTAAACAGCCCTGCGCGGGTCCCGCGCGAACCTGGCTGGCGAGTGGCGGGCGCGTATGGTGTAATCCGCCGCGGTGCTGTGGCGCTCGGAACGCGCCGCGCAGAGGAGGTTGCTCATGCGAGCTGTCACGGGTTTGTTCGCACTGTCGCTGTGCAGCGCGGCGTTGGCCGGCACCGCTGCGGCGCAGGCCGGCACTGCGGCTCCTGCCAAGAAGGTCAAAGCGCCCCAGTCGAAGGCAGCGGCCCCAGCTCCTGCCGCGCCGGCTGCCGCACCTGCGGCCTCGCCCGAGGCGTCCCCGCCCGCGACGCCCGCGCCCGCCGCGGAGGCTCCGCCCGGCCCCGCTCCGCAGTCCGCGCCGGCGGCGCCGGCTGCACCCGCCTCGGGCGAAGCACAGCCCGCCTTCCCGCCTCCTTCGGGCCCACCCGGGCCACCGCCTGCGGCGGCGCCGCCTTCGACGCCGACGTACGGCCCCGGCAATCCCCCGCCGGCGCCACCGCCGTCGCAGTTCCAGTACCCGCGGCTCGGCGGCAAGCCCGAGCCCGAGGCAGAAAAGGGCGACTGGGATCCGTGGGAGCACGCGACTCCCGATCAACACAATCACGACGGCTTCTACTTGCGGCTGGCAATCGGTATTGGCGGCGGCAGCGTTTGGGGCAATGACCACATCCTCTCGAACGTCCGCGACGTGTCGCTCACCGGGTTTGGGTTTGGCAGCTCGATCGCGATCGGCGGCGCCGTGGCTGAGAACCTGATGCTCAACGCGGACTTCTTCCAGGCGATGATCTTCAACCCCGCGGTGCACCAGGACGGCCGCTACGTGGGCCACACCACCGATTTGAGCGCAGAGCTCGGGGTGGGTGACGACGTCGGTCTGGTCGGCGTCGGCGTGGGGCTCACCTATTACTTCATGCCGGTCAACGTGTATCTCGCTGGGTCCGTCGGCCTGGGCCAAGCGGTGTTCGAAGACTCGCGCGGCAGCCGCTCCGGCAGCGACCTCGGCCTCGGCGCCAACATCATGATCGGCAAGGAATGGTGGGTCGGCTCGGACTGGGGCATCGGCGTTGCGGGGCAGTTGATTCTGGTTGCGGCACACGACGACATCTTGGGAGGCCTCGGTGGCAGTGCCTTCAACGTGATGTTCAGCGCGACGTATAATTAACGGGTCGGCAACTTGATTAGACGGGGAGTCACGCGACTCCCCGCCCCGACGAAGTCGGGGCCCCACCC
>JBIOJD010000336.1:0-4551 GCA_044450485.1 Polyangiales bacterium
ACGGCTGAGCGGCGCCTCGAGGATTGGGCAGAGCGTGGCGCAGTATGACAAGCAACTTGATATTGGGGCATTTCGCGCCAATTCAGCGTGAAACCCGCCTCGCACCTGTGCGCCAAGTGTCGCTCGCGCAGCCGAAAGAGAACACCTCCACCTCCGACGTTCCCCATGCTGCCGCCCGGTGCGGGTGGTGGTGGCGGCGGTAGCGCCGGCAGCGGTGGTGGTGCCGGTGGCGGGCTTGCGGGCGCCAACGAGTGCAGACAGACCGCGCTGACTTGCGTGCAAGCTGCGAAGAGCCCGGCCGACGTTGCTACGTGCGCCGACGGCTACAACAAGTGCATCACGGCGCTGCTGCCGATGAGCCCGCCGCCTCCTCCGAGCGGCGGTGGCACCGGCAACGTCGACGGGCCCGACTTGTCGAAGTTGCAGATGTGCCAGCAGACCGCGCTCTCCTGCGTGCAAGCTGCCAAGGGCGCGTCGGACGTGGCGAAGTGCAACGACGCCTATCGCACGTGCGCCGGATTGCCGGCGGCACCTTCACTGCCGACTCCGCCCACCGGCGGCGGCACGGCGGGTGCAGGTGGCGGACTGCCGGGCGGTTTCCCCGGCGGCTTGCCTGGTGGTGGGACGGACTGTCTGCAATCACTCGGTCAGTGCCTGCTGACCGGCGGCATGCCGCAGGATTGCGCGAGCAAGGCGCGCGCGTGCGCGGGGTTGCCAGCGGTGATGCTGCCCACGCCGCCGTCGTTCCCGGGTCTGCCGGCCCCTCCGCACTGACTCTGAAGCACGCTCAGTCGTGCTACGAGGAGCCTCTCGCTTTGCGCGGGCTGGCTCCTCGTAGCATTTGTGGATGGAGGCGAGCATGAAGTGCGGATGGATGCGCGGAGCCCATGGTCTTGCGCTCGCGTTGGCTCTGACGTTCGCGCCCGCTTGTTCGAAGCCCAAGAGCTCTGCAGGCAGCGGGGGCACGGGCGGCGGCGCGCAAGTCGCAGCTCCAGGCGAAGGTGGCATGGACTCTGCGTCTGCGGGCGGCGGCGCCGCGGGCACAGGCGCCTCGATCTCGGGCGGCGGTGCGAGCGCGGCCGATGCTGCGGTGCCGATGTCGCAAGCAAGCGCGGGCAGCGCTGCGCCGCAGACCCTTGCGTGCGGCGCTCCGCACGCAACCGGCGGTTGCGAAGATCCGACCGTGCAGCAGTGCGTGTGCACCAAAGGTGACCCGGGCTGCTGTAGCAACGCGTGGGACGCGATCTGCGTCGGCCTGGTGCAGGGCCTCATGTGCAAAGGCGACTGTTGCAAAGCGACGTCTGCGCTCGGCTGCATGGATGCCACGGTCGAAAGCTGCGTGTGCGCTCTCGACATGGACTGCTGCTCCAAAGGCTGGGACGACTTTTGTACGATCGTGGCCCAAGGCCAATGCAAGGCATGCGCTACCGGGAAGTAGCCTCGGCGACCCGGACGCCCTGCCCCGGACCCCGGTCATTGCTGGTTCGCGTTCGTCGAGCGTGCGGTGCTACCTCTCTCGGCGCCGCTTGAGCTTCATGGCTACTCGCCGTCCCCTTGTAAGCAGACCGGAAGGTGGCTACGACGGTTGCGAGGGTGGTGTGCGGCAAGCCGTGTGTTTCATGCGACGTCGAGCGCTGCTCGTTGCTGCCCTGCAGCTGGCGCTGGCCAGCCACGTAGCCGCGCAACGCGACGACGCCAAGGCGTTCCCCGGGTGGCCCACGGCGGAGAGCGCGCAGGCCGGCATGTTCTTGCCGTACACGATCGCGCCGCGCACCGACAGCCAGAGAGCGTTCGCGCTCGTGCTCAGCGGTTACGACATGCCGCGCAAGCAAGCGCAGCTCGAGGGCACGGCCGACGTCACGCTTTTCGGACCGCTCGCTGCGCGCGTGGGTGTGCTGTACGGGCAAACCAGCAGTCGCTTGCGACCGTCGGCCGGCTTGCGCCTTCAAGCGCTCTCGCAAGCGAGTCACGGGATCGACATGGCGGTCGGCGCGTTCTACCGCCCGGAAGGCTTCACCGAGGCAGAGGGTGAAGTCGAAGTGCTGGCTTCCTTCGCGCGCAGCTTCGGGCATCTCGGCTTGTTCGCAAACCTGATCTACGGCCAGGACCCGGAAGGCGCCGAGCGCGATGGCGAGGTGCGGCTGGCCTGCGCGTACGCATGGAGCGCGCGTTTCCGCGGCGGCATCGACACGCGCATTCGCTTCGATCTCGGTTCGGCTGCGAGCACGCGGCGCACGTCGGGCGAAGCGGAGTACGACTTCGTCGTGGGTCCCACGGCGAGCTACGTGCTCGGCGACGTCGCGCTCATCGCGCAAGCCGGATTGAGCGGCGTTGGCTACCATCAACCGCGTTTCGGCCCTGTTGCGCTCGCTGGGCTAGCCGGCGCGCTGTAAATGGCGAGCTAGCGACCACGCGTCTTTGGGGATCGAACGGCAAAAGCACGCGCATGAGCGCAGCGGGTATGGTTGGCCGCTTGACCCGGTTCGCCGCGTCCGGTTCCACTGACTCCCAGGGTCGTTCGAATGTACCGCGCTTGGGCAATCGTCGCGCTCGCAGTCTGTAGCTGGGGATGTTCCAGCAAGAATCGTCCGAGTGACGTGGGCACGGGGAGCGGCGGCTTTCAGGCGGCGGGAGGCACAGGCGTTCTCGGATCCGGAACCGGCGCCACGGGCGTTGGGACCGGTGGCGCGGCCCCAACCGGAGTCCCGGGCACGGGTGGCGCGATCGGTGGCTCGGGCGTGGGCACTGCCGGCACCGGCGGCGTTGGCGCGAGCGCCGGTCAAGGCGGCACAGGTGTCGGCGGCATGGGCGGGATGGGCGCAGGCGGTGCGGGCGGTACGGGTGTTGCGGACGCCGCAGTCCATCACGGACCACTCGGCCCGGCTATGTTCAGCACGAATGTCCGCCTCAACGACGACACGGGCAACGCGCGCCAGACCGAGGTCGCGCTGGCGGCTGGGCCGAACGGCTTGGTCCTCGCCGGATGGATGGACGAGCGCGCCGAGCGGGTTTGCGCGTATTCGTTCTCGACCGACGGAGGACTGACCTGGAGCAAGAACGTGTCGATTGCGAACACGGCCAGCTTCGTCGGGGACCCCGCCGTGGCCATCGACGGTGGCGGCACGATGTACGCCGTGTGCCAGCAGTACCTCAACAGTACCGGATCGATGGGCAGCATCCAGATGATGACCTCGAAGGACAAAGGCGTGACGTGGTCGACCGTCAGCGGTATCCAGAGCGCGCCCGACAAACCGTGGGCGGCTGCGGGGCCGACCGATGGAACCTTGTTCGTGTCTTGGCTCGGCAACCCGGGAGGCATCAAGCGCTCGCTGGATCACGGCACGACCTGGGGACCCGTGCAGTCCACCGGCCAAATCATTCACGGGACGGGCATCACGATCGCGATGACCGGGCTGATTCACGTTCCGTACAATCTGGACGCCGACCGAAACCAGCTTCGCTACTTGCGCAGCAAGGACAACGGATCGACTTACGACGCCCCGCGCGATCTCCTGCCGGACATGGGGACTTTCTGTTTCACCTGCAATCCGAGGCAGCACCCGATCGTCGGGGCAGCGGCTGATTCCACGGGCAAGTTCGTCGCGATCACCTGGGCAAGCACGATGCCTGCAGGCGAGGGCGACGACGATGTCTGGCTGCTCTACTCGAAGGACGGCGGGGATACCTGGACCAGCCCGATTCGCGTGAACGACAACAAGACTGCGTCGCGGCAGTTCGAATCGTGGGTCGCCGTCGACGAGTACGGCCGCGTCCACGTCGCGTGGACCGACTATCGCGACGGTGGCCAGAACGAGACCTTCTACGCGCGTTCCGCCGATCCGACCAAGGGCTTCGAGCCCAACGTGCAAGTGACCGATGGGCGCGGTAGCGGCGCCACGGACTTCCTCGGCGACTATAAAGGCATCGCGGTGCAGGGCTCGGACGTGCTGATCGTGTGGCAAGACACCCGGCGTGACTCCGGCGACATCTACTTCGCGCGCGCGGCCGGTGCGGCGGGGCCGCCCTAGCGCGCCGTGAGGCTGGCGCCCATCGAGCGGCTGATCCGAGCGCGTAGCCACGTCTTCGTGCTGGCTGTGGCGCTCTTGGCCTGTCACCGGCCAACCGTCGCGCGGGCTCCGGAGCGCAAGAGCAGCGAGCACGATGCGCGCGTCGCGCCGAGCGATGCGGGCCGCCTGCCCGAGGATCCCGTCGCCGGCAAGCAGTCCGAGCTGCAGTGGCGCGAGCACATGGCGCAGGAGGAACATGAGCGCCAGTTGGGGTTCGACCGCAAGCGACTGAAGGAACATCGGGCCGTGGTCAAGCTCATCGTGGCGGCGCGTGCCCGCTACGACCGCGCCCGGACCGCAGCCGCTGTGGCGAAAGTCCGCACAGACATGCCGCGCGCCATCGCGGAGGTGCGCCGGCGCGTGACGGAGATCGATCGCTGGGGCGTCAACTCGCGTCTGCTTCGAGACTACGATGCCCTCGCGACGTCACTGCTCGGTCCCTACGCGGACGCGAAGGTTGCTGCAATCAAAGGCGATGCGCATG
>JBIOJD010000337.1:0-4551 GCA_044450485.1 Polyangiales bacterium
GATCGAGGCCGTGAGCGTGCTCGGCCAGATCGCGGCCTTCAAGCTCTTCGGCCGGCGCATCTTCTTGATGGCGCCGATTCACCATCACTTCGAGAAGAAGGGCTGGGCCGAGCCCAAGGTGATCGTCCGCTTCTGGATCATCTCGATGATGCTCGCGCTCGCGAGCCTCTCCACCCTCAAGCTCAGGTGACGCGGCGGTGAGCATGGAGCTACGCGGCAAGAAGGTGTTGGTGGTCGGTCTCGGCAAGAGCGGGATCGCGGCTGCGCGCCTGTTGCTCGCGCAAGGGGCGCGGGTGATCGCGAACGACCAGCGCCCGCGCTCGGAGCTGGGTGCCGACGTCGCTGCGTTGGAAGCCCAGGGCACGACGCTTGCGCTCGGGGGGCACGACCCGGTGCTCTTCACGGGGGTCGACCTGATCGTGGTCTCGCCTGGCGTTCCTCCGTTGCCGGCGCTGCAGACCGCGGAGCGAGCCGGTGTTCCCATCGCGAGCGAGATCGAGCTCGCGTCCTGGTTCGTCGAAGGCACGCTCATCGGCATCACGGGCACCAACGGCAAGAGCACGGTCACCACGCTGGTCGGCAAGATGTGCGAGCGCTCCGGCCGGCCGACCTTCGTCGGTGGGAACCTCGGCACGCCGCTCACCGACGTCGCGGGCAGCGCGGCGGCACAGCGCGGCGGCTACGCGGTGGTCGAGCTCTCGAGCTTCCAGCTCGAGCGCGTGGACAGCTTGCACGTCAACGTCGCCGCGCTGCTCAACGTGACCGAAGACCACCTCGATCGCTATCCCTCGCTGCAAGCGTATGCCGAGGCCAAAGCCGCGATCTTTCGCAACCAGACGCCAGAGGACGCGGCGGTGGTCGCGGCCGGCGATGCGTTGTGCGAGTCGCTGGCCCAGCAGGCCCGCGGACGCGTGTTCCGCTTCGGAGGCAAAGACGGCGCTGTGCGCGTCGCCCAGGGCGCCCTGCTCGACACCGAGACCGGTCTGCGCGTGCCGCTGTCGGAGATTGCGCTCTCCGGGCGGCACAATCACGACAACGCGTGCGCCGCTGCGCTGGTGGCCCGCTTGGCCGGAGTATCGCCCGAGCACATCGCGGTGGCCTTGCGGGAGTTCCGCGGCTTGCCTCACCGCATGCAGCACGTGCGCTCGCTCGCGGGTGTCGACTACTTCGACGACTCCAAGGCCACGAACGTCGGTGCGACCGTGGCCGCGCTGGACGGGCTGTCGGAGCGCGCCGGCCGCGTCGTGCTGATCGCGGGCGGCCGCCACAAGGGTGGCGACTATGCGCCCATGGCCGCGCGCTTGAGCAGTCGCGCCCGCGCGGTCGTCTTGCTCGGCGAGGCTGCGCCGCTGATCGAGGCTGCGCTCCGGGGCGGCGGCTATCCGTTGAAGCCCGCGGCCAACATGGAAGAGGCGGTTCGTTGCGCGCGCTCGCTCGCCAGGCCCGGCGACGCAGTCTTGCTCGCGCCGGCGTGCTCGAGCTTCGACATGTTCAAGTCCTACGCCGAGCGGGGCGATCTGTTCCAGCAAGCGGTGCGCGCGCTGCCCGGAGGTGACGCGTGAGCTGGTTCGGACGCTCTTCGGGCAAGGCTTCGCAGAAGGCGCCCGGCAACATGCGTTTGCAGGCCTCGCCTTCGGACGGCTCCCGCGAGGCGAGCGAGCCGGCGCCTCCGCCGCCGCGCAAGCCGAGCTTTCCCAAGGTCGTGGGTCCGGCAGACGCCGTGCTCACCGGGACGGTCCTCGCGCTCGTCTGCTTCGGCGTGGTCATGGTCTACAGCGCGAGCGCGGTGCTCGCGTACAGCCGGCACGACAACGGTCAGTACTTCCTCGTGCGACAGGCGGCCTACGCGCTCGTGGGCTTGTTCGCGATGCTCACGCTGGCGCGTTTCGATTACCACCGACTGCGGCCGCTGACATATCCCATGTTGGTCGGCTCGGTCGGCTTGCTGTGCGTGACTGCGTTCGGCTTCGGCAAGACCGCAGGCGGCGCCTCCCGCTGGATCGAGCTTGGGCCGATCCACATCCAGCCCGCCGAGATCGCCAAGATCACGATGATCTTGTGGCTCTCGTACTCGCTGTCGAAAAAGTCCGAGCGCATTCGAACGTTCTCGATCGGGTTTCTCCCGCACGTGCTGATGGCCGGCGTCGTGATGCTGCTCTGTCTACGCCAGCCCGACTTCGGCAGCGCGGTGATGGTCGCGCTGATGACCTTCGTGCTGCTCTTCACCGCGGGCGCACGCCTCGGCTACATGCTCGGGGCCGCGGTGCTCGCGCTGCCGATTGCGTACCAGCTCGTCGTGGGCTCCGAGTACCGAATGCGACGCATCACCGCGTTCCTGTCTCCGTTTCAGTACCGCTACGGCGTGGGCTACCAAATCGCCGAGTCGCTGATGAGCTTCGGGGCGGGCGGCGTGCATGGCATCGGCCTCGGCGACAGCCGGCAGAAGCTCTTCTTTTTGCCCGAGGCACACACCGATTTCATCAGCGCAATCGTGGGCGAGGAGCTCGGCTTCGTCGGCCTCTCGCTGATGGTCTGCGCGTATTTGCTCGTGCTCTATCGGGGGTTGCGCGCGGCGTACCGCGCCGCGGACGACTACGGAACGTATCTCGCCGTCGGAATCACGCTGTTCGTCGGCATCCAAGCCTTCACGAACCTCGCGGTGGCGGTCGGCTTGCTTCCGACCAAGGGCCTCGTGCTGCCGTTCGTCAGCTTCGGGGGCTCGGCGTTGCTCGTGAACTGCGCGGCCGTGGGAGTCGTGCTCAACGTCTCGAGGCCGCGTGAGGTCGTGACGGGGGCGGAGCAACCGTCGTCGCCACCGAGGGTTTCCAACTGGAACGTCCGCGTTGCAGAGACCGGAGGCATCGCATGATCGCGAAGGTTTTGGTCGCGGGAGGCGGCACCGGGGGACATCTGTTCCCGGGTATCGCCGTGGTCGAGGAGCTGCGGCGGCGGCTGCCTTCTGTCGAGGTGCTCTTCGTGGGCACGCAGCGCGGAATCGAAGCGCGCGTGCTGCCGGAGCTCGGCGAACGCTTCGAGGCCATCGACGTGCGCCCGCTCGTCGGACGCAGCCGAGGCGAGCTCGCGCGCAATTTGCTCAGCCTTCCGCGCGCCGGCCTACAGGCCCTCCGCATCGTGCGCTCGTTCAAGCCCGACCTCGCGCTCGGCCTCGGCGGCTACGCGGCCGGCCCGGTGTTGCTCGCCGCGGCGACGCTTCGCGCGCGCACGGCTCTGCTCGAGCAGAACGTGCACGTGGGACTGACGAATCAGCTGCTCGCGAAGTCCGTCGGCCGCGCCTATCTGACGTTCGAAGAGGCCGCGCCGGCGTTCGGCGCGCAGCGCGCGCGCGTGCTCGGCAACCCGGTGCGGCGCGCATTCGTCGAGGCCGCGCGCATGGCCGGTCACGATCCCGAGGGCGCCGCCGCACGGGCACGCAGCGTGCTCGTGCTCGGCGGCTCACAAGGTGCCAAACGCCTGAACGAGATCGTGCCTCAGGCGCTCGCACGCGCGGGCGTTTCCCGGCTTGCGGTCTCTGTCGTGCACCAGACCGGCCCGAGCATGGTCGACGCCGTGAGCGCGCGTTATCGCGAGCTCGGCATCGACGCCGAGGTCCTGCCGTTCATCGACGACGTGGCGCGCGCGTATCTCGGTGCGTCGCTCGTGATCGCGCGTGCCGGTGCCGGTACGCTGGCCGAGCTGTGCGCGATCGGCCGCGCGTCGGTGCTGGTTCCCCTGCCCGCGATAGGTCCGCGCCAGCTCGACAACGCGCTCGCGCTCGAGCGCGCCGGAGCAGCCGTGACATTGCCCGAGGACGAGCTCACCGTCGAGCGTCTGGCTTCGCTCGCCTCCGACCTGCTCACGAATGCCGACCGCCGCGTGCACATGGCCGATGCCGCACGCCGCCGCGGCCGCCCCGACGCCGCAGCCGCGATCGTCGACGATCTGCTAGGCTGGCTCGGCGTGCCCACGCAGGGCGAGCCCGAAGCGCACGACGAGCCCCAGTCGTCCAGCGACGACTCCGCGAGCGCGCAGTCCGCGTCCGAGAGCCCGCCCTCACCGCGTGCGATCCGCCGTAAGCCCAAGGTCAAGCGCGCAACGCTGAGCTTGCGACCGGTCGCGGCGCCGCTCGACGCTGCGCGGTAGGGGTACCGCTCACGGACGCGGCACGAGCTTCGGGATCGCGTCGCCCTGTTGCAGCGGCGCTCCGATCCGTCCCTCCGCATCGAGGTGGCTCGCGAGCACGAGGCGCTTGGCGCCGCCGGGCGTGGCCGACACCCGCAGCTCCGGGTCCACCAGGATCCCGTCGATCGGGCCGGCCGGCGTCTTGGCCAGCGCCTTGGCGCCGAGCTCGGGGCCCATCACGAACACCGCCGTGTCCACCGCGTCCGCCCAAAGGCCGGTCGACGCGATCACGGTCACCGACGCGGTCTTGTCCGCGGGGAAGCCGGTCGCGGGGTCGATGATGTGATGGTAACGTTTCCCTTGGTAGAAATAGCTGTGCTCGTAGTCGCCGCTGGTCGAGACCGAAGCATCGGTCACGTCGACGAAGCCGAA
>JBIOJD010000338.1:0-4535 GCA_044450485.1 Polyangiales bacterium
ACGCGCCGCCCATGGCTGGTGGCGTGAGCGGCGAACGTCGAGCCCTCGGCCTTGCGCACGCCGCCCCGCCCGAGCGAAACAGGTCGCGTCATCGCGATTTGCCCGAGCTTCTTTGGAAACCCTTGGATCTGGCCGCGCAAGAGCGACAGCTCGCTGTCCACCCAGATGAAGGGCACGCGGCCCACCTTGCGGTCGCCGCGCGTCGCGTGCAGCACGACGTAGGCTTCGTGGTATTGGCCGACGCCAGGGTCGGCGAGCACCCGCTCGTCGTTGTCGCTGGCCGAGCACCAGTCCGCGAACACCACGCTCGCGGCGCCGTCGGGCAGTGGCGCGAAGCCATCCGGCAACAACGCGGCGACCGCATCGCGGTCGGCCGTGAAGTCGACGGCGATGATCTCGCCCGAGTAGTGCCAAGGCGGCGGGGCGACGATCGAGGAACGCCCGCTGCCGGTTTGGGGCAGGGTCCAGCCTCGTAGCTTCATCAGCGATTCTCCTTGGGCTCGATCCGGAACAGCACGTGCACTTGGCCCGTGCCCACGGCGTTTTCGTAAGCAGAAAGCTGTTCGCCGCGTACGCGAGAGCTCGCCCCGCCCATGGCGCCGAGCGCGATCAGATAGTGCGCGAAGCGGCCTTCGGGGTGAAAGCGCTGGGCGTAGGCGGGGTAGAGCTCGACCACACTGGCGTGGTCCCCGTCTTTCCAATGCTGCAGGATGCGCGAGTCCATCACGCGCGCCTCTTCCGAGATCACGTGGCTCGCGTCGTAGGCGAAGTGCTCGCGGATCGCCTCGATCGGCCAGAACTCGTGGCTCATGCCGCCGCTGCCGAGAACTGCGATGCGACCTTCTGGCAGTCTTCGCGCGGCTTCGGCCAGCGCCTCGCCGAGCGCCAGGTAATAGCCCAGCGTGCCTGTCTGCACCACGCCGCAGGACAGCACATGTTCTCGCGTGCGCAGGTGGTGCACGAGGTTGATCGTGGGGTAGTGGCGCGGCAGCGACGTGGTGATGACGTTCAGGGTGTGGAGCGAGCGTTCCTTGCCCACTTCGTGCCAGAGCCGGGCGAGATCCGGAGCGCCCGGGTAGTCGTAGGGGAGGTCGCAGATGCTGCGCGGCATCTCGTCGCTCGTGAACAGGCCCCTGAAATGCGCGGCGCCGGCGAGCACGTGGTCGGTCGTGGTGAACCAGTGCGTGTCGATGATCACCAGCGTGTCGACCTCGAGCGCGGCGAGCGCCTCGCGCAAGCGACGAAAGCCCGGCTCGATCAGCGTGGTGTCCGCACCCGTGCCGCCGAGGTCGATCCGCACCTTCTGCGGCACCATGATCATCGGCTGGTGCGCGACCACCGCGGCGGCGACGATCTCAGCCATGACCGACCTCCTTTGCGAATGACCCGCGCTTGACTGCGACGTTCTTCACGTCGCAGAAAAAATCAAAGCTGTGGACGCCACCCTCGCGGCCCACGCCGGAATTGCGTGCACCGCCGAAGGGCGCTCCGAGGTCGCGTACGAAGTAGCAGTTCACCCAGACCGTGCCTGCGACCACGGCCGCGGCGACGCGCTCGGCGCGCGCTGTGTCGCGCGTGTACAGCATGGCGGCCAAGCCGTAGCCCGTGCCGTTGGCGAGCGTCAGCGCCTCGGCTTCGTCGCGGAACGTTTGCCAGGTGAGCACCGGGCCGAAGACTTCATTCTGCACGATCTCGGCATCTCGCTTCACGGAAGTCAGGATCGTGGGCTGGTAGTAGAGCCCGCCGCGTGCATGCGGTGCGCCACCGAGCAGCGCCGTCGCGCCGGCGGCTTTGGCGCGCTCGACGAAGCCCGACACTCGCTCGAGCTGCCGCGGGTGGATCAGCGGTCCCACGCGCACGCCGCGTTCGCGCGGATCGCCGACCACGAACAGCTTCGCGGCCTCGAGCACGCGGCGGCGAAAGTCTTCCTCGATCGAGGCTTCGACCAAGATGCGCGTTCCGGCCAAGCACACCTGGCCCGCGTTGTTGAACTGCGCGGCGACGTTTGCGGCCGCGTCGTCGAGGTCGGCATCGGCAAAGACGAGGAACGGCGACTTCCCGCCGAGCTCGAGGCTCACGGGTGTGATGTTGCGGGCAGCGGCGGCTGCCACGCTGCGTCCAGTTGCGGTCGAGCCGGTGAAGCTGATCCGGTCGACGCCCGCGTGCTCGACCAGCGCTTGGCCCGCGACTGACCCGATTCCCTGCACCACGTTGAGCACGCCGGTCGGCACGCCGGCCGCGCTCGCGATCTCGCACAGAACCGAGCACGAGAGCGGCGCCCACTCCGGCGGCTTCACCACCACGGTGTTGCCTGCGGCGAGCGCCGGACCGATCTTCCAGGTCGACAGCATCAGCGGCGCGTTCCATGGCGTGATCAGGGCAGCCACGCCCGACGGCTCGTGACGCACGCGGTTGTCGACCTCGGCTCCCGCGATGCGCTCTTCAGGCAGCTCTGCCGCCAGCTTGGCGAAGAACGAGATGTTGTGCGCAGCGCGGTCGACGATGCGCTTCTGGTTCGCGATGAGGAGCGAGCCGTTGTCCGCGGTCTCCACGGCCGACAGATCCTGCTTGCGAGCGAGAATGCCCTCGGCGAAACGCGCGAGGATCTCCGCGCGACCCGCGGGCCCGAGCGCAGCCCACGCAGGAAACGCCCTGCGCGCGGCTTGCACCGCGCGGTCGACGTCGCGCGCGCTGCCGGCCGAGACCTCACCGAGGGCGCCGCCGTCGATCGGCGAGAATCCGGAAAAGGTCGCGCCATCGCTCGAAGCGCAGCGCTCTCCGCCGATGAAGTGTCGGGTGTCGACCGCCACGCCGGCTACGTCGATGACATCGCTCATGACTTGCTCCGCGCGATCAGCTCCGGCACCGCGTTCCATTCGCGCTCGCGCTGCGCCAGCATGTGGTGGATGGCCAGCGTGCGCGGCACGCTCGCGAGGTAGAAGCGCTCGTAGAGCTCGTTGCGGCTTCCCAGCGCCGAGCCCACGAAGTCCCAGGCGGTGCGGAAGAGCTGCGCGCGCGCTTCGGCCGGCATGCCGTTCGCTCCCGGGAGGTAGCGTCGCAGCTTCGGTGCGAGCTCCTCGTTGGCGAAGGCTGCGGCCTCGGGTGTTGCCAGCAGGTTGTGCGAGCCGAGCACCTTGATGATCTCTCCGGCGCGCACCATCCAGCCAGGCACCATCGAGCGCAGCGCACGGAAGGGCTGCTCGTCGCAGAAGAACGTGCCGCCGCCGTAGTCGCGCGCGTCGGTCTCGGCGGCCTTGATCGCGGCACGGACCAGCGCCGTGTAGCACCACAGCTCGCCGAGAAGCTGCTGGTTGTCGGGACGAGCGCCCGCGTTCTGCGCCTCGACCATGCGCGTCGCCAGCTCGTACGCGAACTCGAGCTTGACCGCGGCGCGGATCGAGGTCTGCTGCATCACGTTGCCGGTCCAACCGCTGCCCATCACGCGGTTGTAGATCTCGATGTCGCCCGCGATGAACACGCGCTCCCAAGGGACCTCGACGTCATCGAAGATCACGAACGCATCTTGCTCGTCGAAGCGGCTCGAGAACGGCCGGTCGATGACGGCGCCGCTGCCGGCCGCACCCCCGTAGTGGTCGCGGCAAATCGTCACGATGCCGCGCGTCCCCATCGGCATGCTGAAGGCGAGCGCGTAGGCTGGATCCGCGCCCTTGGGCAACGGCTGCCCCGGATACACGAACAGCTCGTCCGCGAACGGCCCGAGCGTCGCCAAGATGCGCGCGCCCCGCACCACGATGCCACGCTCGGTCTTGCGCACGGTCTTCAGCGCCAGCTCGCCGTTGAGCCCGCTCACGTCGTCGACCGCCTTATCCGCGACCGGGTGCACGATGGTGTGCGTGAGCGCCAGATCCCGCAGCGCTATCTCGCGCTGGAAACGCTGCAGGGCTTGCACCGCGCGGCTGTCGCCGTTCTTGCCGAACACGTCGACGCGACCCGCGAAACCTGCGGCCGTGACGTTCACGTAGTCCGGCGTGCGCCCGAGCACGCCCATCGAGTAGCGCGCGAGCCGCTCGAGGCCGACCGCACGTCGTCGCAAATCGGCCGGACTGCGCGGGACCACGTGGCTCACGTTCACCAGCTCGCCGCTCGCTTCGTCGCGCACCAGACACTCGCTCGCATGCGCGTGCTGCCAATCGAAGTAGCCGGCCATGCCCGTGAGCGAGCCCGCGAACGCGGGATGCTCGAGCACGTTCACGCGCTTACTGCCGAGCCAGACTTCGCGCTCGTCGCGCAGTCCCTCGAGATATTGTTTGCCGGTGCGCGCGCCCATCAGCCCCTCCCTCGATCGGTGTGGCCTGCATGCGCCGCATCGCGAGCGAAGCGGTCGCGCAGCACGCGTTTGAGGATCTTGCCTGGTCCGGACTTCGGCAGCGGCTCGACCTGCACCTCGATCTGCTTCGGCACCTTGTAGCCCGCGATCGCTTTGCGGCAGTGCGCGCGCAGCTCCGAGGCGAGCGCTTCGCCCCGTGCGCCGAGCTCGGGCCGCACGACGACGATCGCGTGCACCGCCTCGCCCC
>JBIOJD010000339.1:0-4526 GCA_044450485.1 Polyangiales bacterium
CGTGCTCGCACACCGCGGGTGGGTCACGGCCATCACCTCCGAGCTCGACGCCGAAGCGCGAAAAGGCCGCCACCGCGCGCTCGCCGCGCTGCACGACGCCGAGGGCGGGCTGCTGGCCGCGCACCACCTGCTCGAAGGCGGGCTGCACGAGCGCGCGCTCGAGATCCTCGATCGCGTGCTGCAGATAACCGACGCCGCGGGGGATGTGGCCGGTGCGTTGCAAGACGAGCTCGCTCGCTTCGCCCCGACCGTCGACCGCGCGCTCGACGTGGCGATCGCTTTGCAACGGCCGCCGAGGGAGATCCACAGGCTGCGGCGGTGGCTGAGCTCGCTGAGCGTCATCTCCGACGAGCGCTACTTCGTCCGCGCCGCTCCGGAATGGCGCAGGCAGCTCGAGCTCGACTCGGGCCTGACCTTCTTCCGCGAGCTGCCGACCACGGACGACCCCGGCCAGCGCCTGATGGCGGCGCTCGTGCGCGCGCAGCACCGCTACGAAGAGCTGCCCGAGGATCAACGCACGCACAAGCCCGACGAAGCCATCCCGCTGCTGGTGCGCTACGTTGCGATCGCGATCGCGATCGGCAGTTGGACATTGGATGCAGAACTGCTGCGCTCGTTGCCTCCGCTGCTCGAGCCGTTCGAGGCGTTGTCGCCGGCGATCAGGGCCGTGCTGCAGAACGCGCGCGCAACCATCGAAACCCTGTGCGACATCAAGCCCGAGAAGGCGCGGGAACGATGGCGGCAGGTGTTCGAGGCGCTGCGCGGCATGTCGCCGACCGAGCTTCCGTACGTGGACCTGATCCGCGGCGCCGTGGCCTTCGGCGTCGGGACGATCGAGGCGCGGCTCGGTTTGCCGACCGCGACCAGCTGGGTCGGGGTTCTGGACGCTGACCCGCTGCACCGCGTCAACGCCATGTACATTCGGCGGACGATCGAGCTCCAGCAGGGCGACTGGGGCGAGGCCGATCGCTTCCGCAGGCGTGCCGAAGTGCTCGCCCTGCAGACGGCGGCGCGTCAAATGTTCAACACGGCATCGCTGCTCGAGCTGGCTTCGCATGCGTTCGCGGGCCACCTCGAAGGTCTGAAGCAGGCGGCAGACCGTATCGAGGTGCACGCAGCTCGCCATCCGGGCTGGGTGACCTACCGCGAGCTGGCCGAGGGGATGTTCCAGCGCCAGCGCGGCGATCTCGAAGCCGCATGCGCTGCCTTCGAGCGCAGCCTCGCGCTGTGCCGGCCGGATCCGAACGATCCTGGGCGCGGACTGGTCGCGTGGCCTACTGCGACCGCCAGCTACGTCGACGTGCTGCTCGCCTTGGGCCGAACCGAGCAGGCGCGCGACGAAGCGGAACGTGCGCTTGAGATCTGCAAGGACCGCGGGATCTCGCTCGGCGCCTACGACATCGTGCGCGCGCTCGCGCTCGCGGAGGGCAAGGCCGGCATGCATGCGTCGGCCATCGCACGGCTCGAGCAGCTTCTGGCGGAGCAGAACGCCCTTGGAATCACCGGCCTACACCTCGGCGCCACGCACGAGGCGCGAGCGCGGGTCGCGCTCTACGCTGGCGACGGCGAGGCCTTCGAGCGGCACGCGCGACTCGCCGCGCACGAGTACCGGTACGGCACGGGCTCTCCGCTCGGTGTGCGTTACGAGCGGCTGATGGACGAAGCGCGGCGCGCCGGAATGGAGGTTGCCGGAGCGCTCGATGCGGCTACGACCGAGATCTCCGCATTCGTGCCAGCGACGCGCTCCGGCTCGGTGGTCGCGGTCGCGACCCAGGCGATGCGCGAAGCTGGCGGCGCGTCCCAGAGGGCCCAACGCGCGCTGCAGTTGCTATGCGCCAGCCACGGTGCCAGCGCCGGCCATTTGTTCCTCCTCTCGGAGCGCGGGCTATCGCTCGCAGCCTCTCAGGGCGCCGCCCCGGACACCGACGGGCTACGCGAGTATCTGCACGAATATCTAGCCCGTGAGCACGAAGAGCAGAGCATGGCCACGACGGATCTGACCGGCGCGAGCCGCACCACGATCACGAGTCGGCCACACTGGACGGACCTGAGCGGTCGAATCCTGCGTCCGGTGGTGCTGACCTGCACGGTAGACGGTACCGAGCGCCACGCGGGTGTCGCCATGTTGCTGTTGGGCATGCAGAGAAGCCGCGAGGGGGCGGAAGCAACGCTAGCCACCACGCTCGGGAGCCTGCTGATCGAATCCGGCGACACGCCGGGCTTACCCACCGCGAGCTGCGGAGAGCTGTTGGCGCTGTAGTCGCCATCCCGAGCTGAGCTACGGCAGCGTGACCGCGACGATTGCCCACTCGTCGTTGGTGCGCTCGACGGCGATCCGGTAGCCCGTGCTCGAGTGCGGAGTCGTGTCGTCGAGGGCGCGCAACCCGACGTCTGCCGCGCTCGCATCGTCGCGCACGAAGAGCACCTCGAACAGCTCGAGTCGGCGCGCCGAGAGGCCGGCGGCGAGCGTGCCGTTTGGCGCGAGCGCGTTGGCGCGGGAGCACAGCTCACGCTCGATCATGGCCAGGATGCGCTCGGCTTCGTACGCCGCCAGCTCGAAGTCGTCCAGCGTCATGCCCGCGCTGAAGCCGACGTAGGTGTGTGCGTTGCGCGGGACGCATCGAGCGCGCGCCCGCCCCGCATCGTCGTCGGTACCGCTGCCCGCGTTGCGCGTGGTCCCCGCATCGGGCCGCAACGCGGTGCCGGCGTCCTTGCCGGCGCCTCCACCGGCGCCGCAGGCTGTGAGCACGGCCGCCAACGATGCACACAAAGGGTGTCTCGCCGCTTTCTTCATCAGCGCCCTCGGACTCTGCCCGACGCGTGGCAGCGCAGGCAAAAGTTGGGAGGCGCCGGGCCTTCTGGATAGTTGCGCACGCCGTCGTGGATGGGATCGAAGCGCGCGCGCGTGTGGCACTGGACGCAGTCGGTGTCGTCACGCCCGAATGCGCCGCCCTGATCGTGGCAGGTGCGGCAGCCGATGCCGGCGTGGGGGCCGCTGGCGATGGGAAAGCGACTCTCGGGATGAGACGGAGCCGTTGGCGCGGCGGCTTCCGTGGATGTGCTGGCTGCTGCGGGCTCGGGCGCGTTCTCGGGCGCGGCTTGCGGTGCTTCGTGGGCGGTCGGCGCCACGCCACGCGCGGCCTGCGGCGCTCCCCGCTGGGTGTGCGGCGCGGGCCCGGTCTCGTGGACGGCTCGAGCGCGACGGTGCGGCGAGGCGGTAGGCTCGGAGCCCGCGTCGACGACCGCAGGCCGGCGCGCGGGGGTCCACGCAGAGGTCGAGTGACAGTCCGCGCAGGTCGACGCAAAGCGCGCATGACCGGGGAACTCGCTGCTCTCGAAGTCCTTGCGGTGGCAGTCGACACAGAGCTTGCTCGTGCCAGCGTAGACGGGTGGTTGGCCCACGTGACAGCTCGCGCAGCGCGCCCTGGCGTGGGCGCCCGTGAGAGGCCAGGGATGCTCGAAAACAGAGGGGGACCACGAGCTCTGGGTGTGGCAGACCGCGCACGCGGTCGGTCGTGCTCCGACGTGCACGGGTTTCTTGGCGTTCACGTACTCGGGCATGTGACAGCGCGCGCAATCGCTGCGACCTTCGGTGTGAAGCGCAGGTGGGCCCGGCTCGCACGCGCCGACGACGAGCAGCAAGCCCAAGAGCGCAAAACGCGTCGCGGTCGTGCCCGACACGATCAGAACTGCTCCTCTCGGTAGCCCATCCCCAACTCCGCACAGAGCCGCCGCAGCTTACGGCCCAGGCCCTTCGGGCCGCAGAAATACACGTCGACCGCCTCTGGCGCGTGTCGCTCTGCGATGCGGGAAAGCGTGCTCTTCCAGTCCGGATGGCCCATGTGCGTCATGGCTCTGAGCCCGGTGACCAAGTCGCGTTGCCCGGCTTCGTGCAGGATCTCGCGTGCGACCTCGAGCCCGGCAGCGGTCGCCCCGCCGCGGCCCCCTGTCATGCAGATGTGGACCTCGAGCAAGTCTCGATGGTCGATGGTCTCGAGCTCCGCGAGCAGCGCTGCGAACCACTCGAAGGAGTACTGGTCGCGGTTCAACCAGAAGAAGTGCACCTTGCGCAGCTCGGTCGGACGTTGGTCGAGCAAGCTGGCGCGCAGCACGATGCTTTCGAGCACGCTCGCGAACGGGGTCACGCCGATGCCGGCGCCGATCAGCACGGCATGGCGAGACTCGAAGATGTGCGTGCTCGGCGAGCCGTAGGGGCCGTCGATTTGGACTGCGACGGGATCCGTCACTTCGGCCGTGCGCCTGTGCTCGACCCACTCTCGCAGCGCGGCCGACCAATTTCCGAGCGAGCGCACGTGGATGCAGAGCGTCGGATTCTCGGGTGCGTTGCTGAGAGTGAACGGATGCCACTCGTGCTTTGCGATCGCGGGCACGCACAGAAACACGTAGTCACCCGGACGATGCGTGAACCCGGCTGGCCGTGCGATCTCGAGCCGCGACACGCCCGAGCGCAGCGCGTGCGTGCCGGTGACCTGCGTGTCGCGGCCGCGGCGTCGTAGCCGGGACAC